>CAZIKD010000109.1:0-7125 GCA_964539725.1 uncultured Candidatus Bathyarchaeia archaeon
GTAGCTCCTCACGGATACTCGCTTGTTTATTGCCTCGAAGAGGGGCATCTCTTTCTTGGATTCTTCACTAGGCATAGAACGTCGTTTGAATAGTATGTTAGACTCTTGAAAACAATTTCGTGCATTTTGGAATCTTTACGAAGCAACGCATGAATCATTACGCGCGCTCTTATTTCAAAGTAGAAATAGCCAAGAGGCGTAAAGCACCAGAGTCACAGTGAATAGGGCTGCCCATAGGGGTTTACTGTATTCCAGGATTGTTTTCCCATTCAAGGGTGTTATCGGTAGGGAGTCGAATAGGGCTCCGATTATGCACATGGCCAAGCCGACGCTGCCGATCGCTGGATAACCAACCATCTGAAGGAGGTAGAAGCCGCCCGCGAAGGCGAGGGAGATCAATATCTCGGCAGAGGATATCACTGCGCCGAGGCGCTTGGTGAATTTCGGCTCGTAATGCACGATTCGGCTCGGTGAGGAGAAGGGCACCTTGAATAGTAGGGTCGTGACGAGGAAGGTCGCTAAACCAAAAAGCCACAGCCTGTATTCAGCCCAGACCCCCCTCACCCTGGAATAGGTCGTCAAGATGATGGTCTTCACGAATGTAACGAGTATGCTTGTACCGAGTATGGTGGGGAGAACCAACATGATCTGAGAAAACGTGTCCACCTTAGCATAAGAAAATGAGAATCCCAGCACTACGACCGAAATCAGGTAGACCAGTACCTCCGACCCTGTGGGGAGGAAGGGTGAGCCCGTCTTCTCTTCAACGACTAGCTTGTACTTTGATGACATCAGGGACTCTAGCCACGACTTCAGCGAATCTGGTAACAGTTCACGGATTTTCTGGGTCACACTGTCCGTCGGTAACCCGGGGGGGAGGAGGGCCGCGGCGACTACTATTGAGGCCCCGCCAGTCGCTATCGCCGCGGCAACTGTGGCGGCTGCGGCGTTCTCTGGCTGGGGCACCCAGGCGCTGGTCTCTGGATTGGACGCGCTTGGCGACGACAGACCAAAGCCATCCGTCTTCATGAGCAACAGGGCTGCGCTGGCGTACCCGAAGGACTCTGTGTTGCCTCCGATCGCGTATCCTCCGTCTCTGGTTCGGATCATGCTGTTGGCAACGTCTGTGCCCGCTCCCCCATAGGTCTGGCTCCACTGCATTTTCCCGGATGAGTCTGTTTTAATCATCCAAACGTCCTGGGTGCCGGCGCCTTGGGACTCCGTGTAGCCAGCCAATGCGTAGCCGCCATCCGATGTCTGGGCTATTGAACGCGCGATGTCCTCGGCTGCTCCGCCGTATGTTTTGTTCCAGAGCATGTTTCCAGATGAGTCGGTTTTAACTATCCAGAAGTCGTATGGCGCGTTTATTGTCCCATTGTAGGTCTCCGTGTATCCGCCTATAGCGTATCCAGAGTCGCCTGTCTGAATCAATGAGTATCCATTGCTGAGCACCCTAGGGTCTCCGTATGTTTTGTTCCACTGCATAGCCCCGGAGGAGTCGGTCTTAACCAACCAACACTGTTTACCGTTCTGTCTCCCAGATAGGGCGTACCCACCGTCGCTCGACTGTATGACTGAATACGCAACGTCGTTGCCCTTTGTACCATATGCCCTGTTCCACTGCATTGCCCCTGAGGCATCGATCTTTACCAGCCAAAAGTCGCTGTCCCCTGATCCAAAGTTGTTGGAGAAGCCAGTTACTGCGTATCCACCGTCGCTGGTTTTTACCATGGACCACGCGTTCTCGTTATATTGCCCCCCATACGTCTTATTCCACTGCATGTTTCCGGAGGCGTCGACCTTGAATACCCATAGGTGACCGACGGAGGATGAAGGCCAAGTCACCCCCGCCACGATGTATCCCAGGTCGCTCGTCTGGAGTACGCTGTGGGCCTCATCTGTGTATGCTCCTCCGTAGGTCTTGCTCCACTGAAGGTTTCCAGTGGAGTCAGCCTTCGCGAGCAGAGTCTGGCTATCGGTGCCGCTGGGCTTCGTGTGTCCCGCCATGATGTATCCTCCGTCACTCGTTTGAGCCAGGGCCCTTACGTGGGCATCGGAGCCTATAGGGTATGTTTGGCTCCACTCGGTAGTTGCTATCGCATTACGAATTACCAAACCGAAAAAAAGTAAGCCAAAAAGGCCAAAAACCATGATCAGAGTTCTACTATTCATGAATAAATCCTCCATTGGAGATTAAATCGACTTATATTGATACTAGACTACGAAATGTATAAAGATTTATACATATAAGTCTTTAAATAATCGCGGATGCTCGATGGTTCACACCACTGAAAATATAATGCAATTTTTAATCGCGCATACTCACCCAACCAGGGTTATATTCCCCAGGAACTCCTTTTATACACTAGAATACTGCTCCCCTCTACCCTCAGTTCAAAAGTTTTCAAATCACCCGTATTGCCCCTGAACATCATGAGCTTTGGCCCTAAGACGTTCTTCCCAGTAGTAACGTCAAACCTGGAGCCATGAACGGGGCAAGTGATAATCTTACCCTCTAGAGAGCCCTTAGAGAGGTCTCCCCCCTTATGAGTGCAGCGGTTCGCGATGGCGTAGAATTTATTGTCAACATTAACAATCAGGATTTCCTCGTCTTTGATTTTCACCATCTTCATCTTGCCGGTTGGAACCTCGGAGGTGTCAGCGACCTTTGTGAAGGACGACTCTGGATTACCCATGACAATCAAGTAACTAGTAGAGCTCGATTATATTAAACCCTATTCGCGCGGCGCGCGATTAGAAGAATGAATCAGTAGATACTTTTACCCCAGTAATTTTGGGTCGTATCATAAAGGTCTTTCAACTTACTCCTCCCAACCGCATCCTCTAACTCGCTCCGCGCATAATCTAAAACCCAATCCTCATCGACGGACAAAACCTCTCCATTCTCCATCAACAGCTTCCCATCGACGATCACGGTGTCAACGTCGTTCCCATTCGCATAATATACGACCCTGTCAACAGGCATATTCGGCGGATACAGGTGAGGTCTTCTCATATCTATACAAATTACATCGGCTTTCTTCCCGGCCTCTAGGGACCCCAACCCAGCCTCGACGCCGAACGCCTTAGCCGAATCAATCGTGACCATCTCCAGTACCTTACCGGGGGGTAAAACACGATCATTTCGGTAATGCCTACGGTGATACCTCGTCGCCTGGAACATGTGTCTAAACATGTCAGCGCTCCGGTCAGGGGCGGATGCATCCGACCCGAGGGCGACGGTGACTCCGGCATCGATCAACTCAGGGACAGGACACCTCCCCTTAATCGAGGCAACCGCACTCGGGTTGTGGGCGATCTTGAGCCCAAGCCTCGAACATATACCGATCTCCTCCTCCGTGAGCTCCGTGGAGTGTCCCAGAATAGAGCGAGAATCCAACAAATCCATCTTCTCGTGACAGAAGCGCACCGTTCCCCTAGTATGACCATCCATAGCGAGGAGCAATCCTTCTTCACGGGCGAGACCCTTAACCGAGTCCGCCATCATCCTCAAATCGGACAAATCAACCCCAGACATGTTCAGATCCTCGGGGATTGGCGTCGGAAACATCATCGAAACACTGGCTAAGCCACCCAATCCGTGGCAAGTCTCAACGATTCTTCGACAGGTCCTAATCATATCCTCGAAAGTAACCATGTAATCTCTTCTCGCCGAACCACTCCACTTCGAGTACTTCCTGGGAAACGGCGGCCTCCGGGGACCCACAGCGACGTAACTTCTTACCCCGATATTCGCCGAGCTCTGGGCATGCTTCTCAGCAAACACGGGGTCGTCAACCCTCATCACGCTGTCCCCGCCGCCCAAGAAAGTCATCCCGCAGGTCACACCAAACCTGAGCCTCTCAAGATTGAATAAAAGAGCATCAGCCTCCCAGAAACCCTCCGTAGACGCCTGGGAGTAGATCACTTCACACGCCTTATACCAGGTACCGCTATGCAGCCCCAGGCTTTTCAGCAGACTGTGCCCAGCGTGGGCGTGGGCGTCCATCAACCCGGGCATCACTATGTGATCCTTAGCATCGATGACGCGGTCACAGCCGTACTTTGTTTCGAGCATCTTAGTTTCGTCAATTTCTAATATCCTATCACCCTCGATAGCCACCGCCCCATCTTGGATGATCCTTCTTTCAGGATCCATAGTGATTATTATCCCATTTTTTATCAAAATATCCGCCATTTCACTCAACAATAGGATCATGAGAAATTTTTAAAAAAATTTCTCCTCATACGCATAGAATAAGACGCGCACGCCGACTCACCTTGAGGCACCGTTATCCTACTGAGGAGAAAACGATCGACAGCAGGGATAATATGGCTATATCGCGACTTTCGCGCGCGTAATTTATTGCGGAACCCGAGTACTTTACGCGAGTGTCAATCCAGATTTTAGGCGCAATAACGCGACCTCATCAAATCTTGAACCTGGATCGGGTCACTTGTATTCACCGCTCATCGAGATCCCAACGAGGAAGTGGGACTCGTCGACCTTCCTGTAGATGAATATGTGTTTCAGGCCGCGCGGGATGTAGATGCCCGACGTCTTGTTGATGATGTGGCTCTCCTCCTCGTCGCCCAGTTTAATCTCTATCTCGGCCCCGAGGTGCTGTATGTCGTGGGGATTCGTGCCCATGAAGAGTATGATCTCGTCGTGGGGGTGGGCGTGGAACTTGAGCCAGGGATTAGGGTCGGGGACCGTGTGTATCCCCGATATGAAGACGTGCTGTGGGACTCCCTTGATCAAAGAGTCCTCGATGTAAGTGTGGCTCATCGTCCTCCCCTTGACCCTCTGGCCCTCGGGTAGGACGCCGTGGGCGAGGCGCTGCACGCGGGGCGTATCTATGATGTATTTCCCATACTTTGATTCAGTCATTCCAACACCTAACGGGTCTTAGAGCTTATACTCGCTGTACTCGTATTCGCAGGGAGGCCCGCAAGTCGCGTACATGACCTTGTCCTCGGGCACCATTATCACGGAGGAGACCGTCATCGATCGGGCGTAGAGAGGCATCTCCTCATTCGGGTGTCCGCAGATGGCATGTGGGTAGTTGTTGTGGTCGGACATCAACTCCATCATCTTCTGAGGTGTGAGATCCCCGTGGTACCGCTCTATGAGCCTGTTCAGCCTCTGGGTCCGGACGTATGTGCTCCCCCTGACCTCCGGGATCTCGTTGTCCCCCATCTTGAACCTCGCATCAACGTAGTGGTTGCCGTGCACGAGGACATCATTAGCGGGCTGTTCGACGTTGAAGCTGGTAGGGTGCGTCTCTATGCTGAAGATGTCCCCCTCGGCGCTGGCGAGCATGTAGTGAAGCATGCTCCGCCCGTGGGTGCAGAGAACGCTCAAGGAGTCACCCACCCTCTTCTGCCTCATCACCTTAGGCATCAAGCAGCAGCAGGGGACGTTCAGACGTTGCTCCTTCGTCGGGCTCAGAACGACATTCAGCACGATCCCCAGCCCAGCAGAGGTCAGCGTCAGCTCTCCCCCACCCCAGAAGACGAGAGATAGCTCCCTGGATCCGTCGTTCCGCTTAATCCTAACCATATCCAGCGACACGCCTGGTAGGACATCGAAGTTCTGCCCCAGGATCGCCTTCCCGTCCCGCGTCGCCTTACCAGTCACCGCGAATGAGGTGCAGAGCGTCGTAAGGTGCATATAGTAGAAGCGCAGCTCGAACCAGCACCTAAGGGCGAACACCTCGTCGAAGGTGACCCCAGCTCCGTCCGCCTGCCCTCTGAGCTGCTGGATCAGCTCAGGGTCGAACTTCTCGACCACGGGGAGATACTTCCTAGTGTTCAAGAGGAGCTCCTCCTTCGTAGCCTTATCACCCGCGGCAACTCGGGCCACGAGCGTATCGATCGACCTGATGATGTTCCCCCTGGCTGCCTCCCCGTACTGCCTACCGATCTCGTAGGGGGTCCCGCTACACTCTATGACTTCAAGTCTCTGTACCATCTTCATTTTCAGTCACCGAATGAATCAGCTGCTGATTTCCCCGTCTACTTAGGAGACCATATAACACTTATCGGAAACCTGCCGTTATTATACAGTGTTCAATAAGTGGCTCACATTTCCCCGAGTATCGATGTGTAAACGACCCGGATGAGGCGGACGAACTCGGCCTCCGAGTCGCAGAGCCTCTCCATAGTCAGGTGGCGGTGTATAAGCGCGTCGACTGTGCTGCAAGCGAGGAGCCACGCCTCGATCCTGTTTGAAGGTATGCCGCTCTCCCTGGCGTACTGCCTAAACATTTCGTACCTATCAGATTTCAGCCCACTCCAGGTTTCCTGGTTGGCGAGGAGGGCCTGGTCGAACGCCTTGTAGAGGGCTATGTGTTTCCGGTGGTTGTCGAGGTGGGTCCTACACACGTTTTCTATTGCCTCCGGGTCGTCAGCGAGAGTGTAGGGGATTATTGTTTTCTGGAAACTCTCCTCGTAGATCGACGCCGCTATGGAGGATTTACCCCCCGGGAAGTAGTGGTAGATTAGCCCGACACTCACGTTGACCTTTCTGGCGATTTGCCTGATGGTGACAGCTTCGTAACCGTTCGCCGTTATCAGCTGGATGAAGGCCTGCTTGATGTCCTCGATTTTCTTCTCTTTGTCCCTCTGGACTGGCCTGCCCATACGATCATCCATCCATTCACTGGGGTGATTAGGGTTTCGAGAAGGTTATACGCGCGTAAACAGTTCGCGTGCGTATGCGACTTCACCTCAACAGATTATTGGAACAGATACGAGAAAAAGGTCCTTGAAGCTGGTGCTTGAAGAGTGCGAGCGGCGCAGAGCTGATGCGACTGAATTGTCTAATGTCGACTGCATGCAATGAGCTCCACAGCCTCTAAGACTCCACGCCCGCGGCCTACGCGCTCAATGGATCATTACCTGTTCTTGTTGGATAGATGCATAGGGAGACCTGGGTAAGGAAAGAGGACGTCATGCGCGTGCAATAGCCTATGTGGTAAGGGATGACACTCACATCTGCTTACGATGAGGTCTTGGGGAGACCAAACTTCTTAGCCATGTCGGCTATGGTCTCCTCAAGAATCTTGAGGCCCTCATCGATTTGCTCCTTGGTTATTATTAGAGACGGCATCAACCTGAGAA
>CAZIKD010000110.1:0-7038 GCA_964539725.1 uncultured Candidatus Bathyarchaeia archaeon
AGATGATCGAGGAGGGGACGATCCTCGTAGACACGACTGGGGAGAAGGTCGGGCAGATAAACGGCCTAAGCGTTCTCGCCCTAGGTGACTTCGCCTTTGGCAAGCCAAGTAGGATCACCGTTAGCGTCGGCGTTGGCAAGAAGGGGATAATCGATATTGAGCGTGAGGCACAGATGGGGGGTCCCATCCACACAAAGGGCGTCCAGATACTCAGCGGTTTCCTCAACGACCGTTACGCTAAAGAATTTCCACTAAGCCTCACAGCCCGCCTCGTTTTCGAGCAGAGCTATAGCGGCGTCGAGGGAGACTCTGCATCTAGCACAGAACTTTACGGTATCCTAAGCGCCCTCAGCGGAAAACCCATAAAACAGCACTTCGCTGTCACCGGTTCTGTAAACCAGAAGGGTGAAGTACAAGCCATAGGCGGAGTTAACGAGAAGTTGGAGGGTTACTTCCAACTCTGCAAGGCAAGGGGGCTTGACGGTGAGCACGGTGTCGTGATCCCAGCAAGCAACATTAAACACCTTATGTTGAAACAGGAGGTCGTAGATGCGATAAAAAGCGGAAAGTTCCATATATACCCCGTCTACACAATCGACGAGGGTATCGAAGTCCTCACAGGCGTAAAGGCTGGCGTACCAAGCAATGATGGGAAGTACCCTGCAGGAACTTTGAACCGCCTCATTCAGGATCACCTCGCCAGCATGGCGGAAAAAGTCAGGGGATATAGCGAAGAGTAGGCGACATCAAACTCTTTTTCTTCTACTTCTCCTCCATATCTACGGCGCGTCTAGATGGAGAAGGTCTGGGACGTTATCATAATAGGTGCCGGCCCAGCTGGTTTAACAGCTGGCATCTACACGGCGCGGCACGGCCATAGCACATTATTACTTCACAATGGCAAGATCGGGGGCCGCGCCCTAGAGGCACATATGATAGAGAACTATCCAGGATTCCCTCAAGGACTCCCTGGTACAGAACTTATGAAGCTCTTCCACCTACAAACGATGAGGTTTGGTGTTGAGTTCAAACACGAGACCGTGATTGGGCTCTCGGATGCCGGCGACTACAAGATAGTTTCCACCCGTAGCGGGTATCATCAAGGGAAAACTGTTGTGATCGCCACGGGGATACAGAGGAAACAGCTGAATGTCCCCGGTGAAATGGAGTTCAAGGGAAGAGGAGTCAGCTACTGCACCATATGCGACGGTCCCTTTTTCAAGGACAAGATAGTAGCAGTCATAGGCGCAGGACACGAAGCCGTCATCGATGCCCTACACCTCATCGACAATGTCTCCAAGGTCTATGCAATCCCCGGCAAGAAGGGTTTCAGCGAAAACTACGCTGAGCTACCTCTCCTGCACTCTAACCCAAAAGTCGAGGTCCTAGAAGGTTATGACATCGTTGAGATCGCTGGAAGCGAGTTCGTCACGAAAATAAAGCTCACCGGAGGCAAGGTCGAGATGATCAATGTTGACGGTGTCTTCATATTGCTCGAGCATGTCTCTACGTCAAACATATTAGTAGAGGCAGGCGTTGACGACGACGAGAGCGGCTGCGTCATCGTCGATAAAGGCCAACACACAAATCTACCAGGTATCTACGCAGCGGGGGACTGCAGCTGCATAGGGTGGCAGGTCGTCACCGCCGCTGGGGATGGTGCCAAAGCCGCCCTATCAGCGATGAAGTATCTGAAACGGAAGGGGACAACATGATTGAGATAGAATACTTCCACAACCCGGTCTGCCCCTACTGCCTCGCTGCAAAGAGCTTACTAACCAAGATCATCGAAGGACTCAAGGATATCAAGCTGATCGACGTGGACACCTATACCTAGGAGGGCATCACTCGGGGAATGTCTCTGAACCTGATGGCTGTACCAGCCATAGCCATTAACGGCGTCGTCAAGCTCACGGGATGGCCCTTCGAGGCCGAGGACCTGCTTGCTTACATAAACTAAGCACGCGAAAAGTGACACAGATCGCTACATTTTTAGGAGTACCCGCTTCAAGAACCCCATCTAGCAGGTGATCAAATGCACCACTCAGTCACCAGCGTCAGGGCCAGGGAGATCTTGGACAGCAGGGGTAACCCGACTGTTGAGGTCGATATCGTCACAGAAGGCGGTGTAGTGGGGTCCGCATCGATCCCCAGCGGAGCCTCAACAGGCATATACGAAGCGATGGAGCTCCGCGACGGAGGAAAGCGATTCGGCGGAAAGGGTGTCACTAAGGCAATCGAGACCGTCGCTAAGACGATCCAACCCAAGATAAAGGGTATGGACGTTAGGCACCAGAAGGATATAGATTACACGATGATCGAACTCGACGGCACGGAGAACAAGTCGAAGCTTGGAGGAAACTCGATGCTTGGAGTAAGCATCGCATGTGCCCGTGCTGCTGCAGCATCCAATGGACTCCGACTTTACGAATATATTGACAAGAAGGCGAACCTCCTTCCCATTCCTTTTTTCAACGTTATAAATGGCGGGAAGCACGCAGGAACCCAGCTCGATTTCCAAGAGTTCATGATAGCGCCCATCGGAGCGAGGAGTTTTCGCGAAGCCATCCAAATGGGTGCCGAAGTCTATCAAACCCTCAAGACAAAGCTTCAGAAGACATATGGGAAGAGCTCCATCAACGTCGGCGACGAAGGCGGCTTCGCGCCCCCCCTGAAGACGCCAGAGGAAGCACTAGACATACTCTACAAGGCTATTCAGGAAACCGATTACCTGAGTGAGGTCAAGATAGGCCTTGACATTGCCTCCAGCACCTTCTACAGGGAAGGTGTTTATACAGTCGCTGAGGCAAAGTACACAACGGGCGAGCTTATCGAATATTACAGGAAGCTCATTGCGGCATATCCCATCATCAGTATCGAGGACCCTCTCCAAGAGGAGGATTACGAAGGATTCGCCGAGGCTACTAGAGTTCTCCCAATACAAGTCGTTGGTGATGACCTCTTTGTCACCAATCCTAAGAGGCTCGCGAAGGGCATAAAGATGGGTGCCTGCAACGCTATCCTCTGGAAGGTTAACCAAATAGGCACACTGACCGAGGCGCGGGAAGCGGCAAATCTCGCCATGAAGAACAAGTATAGCGTAATGGCCTCTCACCGCAGTGGTGATACAGAGGATCCCTGGGTAGCGGACCTCTCCGTGGGTATCGGTTGCGGGCAGATCAAATCGGGAGCCCCAGCCCGGGGTGAGAGGACAGCGAAATACAACCAGTTACTCAGGATCGAGGAGTGGCTCGGCACAAGCACGAGGTACCCGAAAGACCTCTTCGATTAATACACATACCCTACTCGGAAAATGAGTTAAGATTACATACGCCTGATTGAGCTACAAGATAAATACAAACTAGTTTTTCGCGCGCTCGACACGTCATAGAGTTAGGAAACGTAGTTACCAGAAAGAGTGGTTCAAAACCTATGGATAAGATTAGTCGTTTAGAGATCGATTTTAACTTTATACGTCAATAATATTTCGAATTATTTTTAACGGCGCTGGTATTTGATCGCTCTGCGCTTTAGTCGTTGTGGGTCACCCCAATTGAGATCGATCCCCCCTATGATCACCGCCGAAGTTGCTAGGCAAATCATCAGAGGCGCGAGGAGGGTCTCAGTCGATCTTGGCCTAACGACTTCGGATGTCTACATTGAAAATGATGCCTTCAATCTACTTGGACATATAGTTTCGGTAAAAGACCTCGAGGAGGTGACGGAGAGGGAGAACGCCGTTTTCTTCCCTGAGGGCAAGTCAATGTATCAAGTTGCCGTGTCATCGGCTAGGTTCTACAAACTTGTCCCCACGGCGGGGGCACCGACCCTTGAGATTGACGGAGTTAGGATGCATAGGACCAAGGAGATCACCCCAGAAAAGGACGCTGAGGAGAAACTAAAAGTACTCGGACTGAAGAAAGGCAAAGTCCTTGACACCTGCATGGGGTTAGGATATACCGCCATTGGGGCTCTCACTAGGGGAGCTGAGGTCATTGTCTCGGTGGAGAGGGAACCGCCTGTGATCAGAGTCGCTGAGATGAATCCTTGGTCGAGTTGCCTTTTCAGAGGCGAGATCAGCCTACTTCTAGGTGATAGTTTCAAAACAGTCGACGCTTTCCCCACTGGGTTCTTCGACTGGGTAATACATGATCCCCCGCGACTCACCCACGCTGGTACCCTATACAGCGAGGAGTTCTACTCTAAACTATTTCGAGTCATGGCGGAGGATGGAAGGCTATTCCACTACACGGGGGAGCCAAGATCTAAGTATAGGGGTGTGGATCTCCAGAGGGGAGTGCAGAGGCGGCTGAGAACAGTTGGCTTTCGTGGGACAGAGTACCATCCTGATATCATGGGCATTACATGCGAGAAGTGACTAGACGCCGCCAAGTATCCTAAACAATTCGTCCTGCCTAATAGGGTCTATCGTCTTCTGAGTACCATCTATCCGCGTCAGTATCCTGCCTTCGGATCTCTCCTTGATCTCACCTATGATAGAGGTTTTGACCCCTATCCCCTCAAGTGCTCTAATGATCTTATCGACGCTCGCGTATTCTACAGCGATGAGGAGGGCACCGGAGCTTAGGAGCTTTAAGGGATCTGCGCCGAGGGACTCTGCAATGATAGCTGTTTCCGGGGCAATAGGTATCAAGCTCTCCTCGACGCTGATACCAACCTTAGCGGCAGCTGTCATCTCGTAGAGCCCATTGAGGATTCCGCCTTCTGTAGGTGTGTGCATAGAGTGCACCCCACCCGCTTCCACCGCCTTGAGCGCTTCCGGGACAACGCTTATGGCATCGATCATCCTGCGTGCCCTCTGGAGTGTCTTAGGGTCAATTCTGCGCTTGAGCCTCTCCTCGAGTTCGGAGGCGAGTATGCTTGTCCCCTCTAACCCCACTGACTTCGTTAGGATTACCCTGTCACCTGGACGTGCTCCGCTCGTAGTGACGTATCTGTTCTTGGGAGCCTCCCCCATCATGAAGCCGGCAATAATTGGCTTCTCGAGTCCTGCGACGCATTCCGTGTGGCCCCCGATGAGCTGAACACCGAGCTCGGTGCAGGCACAATGTATCTCATCCATTATCTCCTCGAGCCTCGCCTCGGTGGTCCCATCTGGGAGTAGGATGGTATTCATGAACCAAAGGGGCTTAGCGCCGCGAGCAGCTACGTCGTTAGCGTTAACGTGGACTGCGAGCCTACCAATATTGTCGTCTGCTCCCGTGATCGGGTTAGCCTTTGCGACGAGGACCTTGCCCCCCATGTCTATTATGGATGCGTCCTCCCCGAGGGCTGCACCCTTAATGACCCTATCATCGGAGACGCCAAGCCTGTTGAGTACGCATCTCTTTAGAACGTCTTGGGGCACTTTACCCGTGTTGAGTCTCCTGTTGGGGGGCATCCTGGGGTCGTTTCTCTATTGGTTGGGGGGCTGTTTAAAGGTTTCAAAGGCCGTCACTTTCACCCACCTCTCCGCAGTTGATCTGCTGGAACCTACGTAAAGCATAAATCCGTACCCGGGGAGCCCCTCACGGGGAGACAATCCTTGAGCGACCAGAGACTCATCGTAGACGAGGGTGTACTCGACATCAACTACATACCGGTGAAGCTGCTCCACCGCGAGGGGGAGCTACGCTCCCTTAAGATGAGTTACGACTTCATAATGTCTGCGCCCTACGAGATGAGTCAGAGAGCCATCATAGTGGGTGATGTAGGCTCGGGGAAGACGGCGCTCGCCCGCGTCTTCGGCAGATGGCTCAGAGACGAGGCGAAGAGAAAGAGGCTCAGGGTCGAGTATATCCATGTCAACTGTAGAGAACTCCGAGGGAGCCTCTTTATGGTCCTACGTAAGGTCGTGAAGACGCTTCGACCCGAGTTCCCAGAGCGTGGCTATGCGCCAAACGAGCTCATGGAGACCCTAATGCAACTCCTCAGCGAGGACAATGGGCAGCTTCTGCTCTGCCTTGACGAGGTGGACGCCCTTATAGATACGGAGGGGAGTGATGCCCTCTATCAGCTCACTAGGGTCCACGAGGCTCAACCGGATGCGCCGCGGCGCCTCAGCCTCCTACTCATCACGAAGAACCATAGCATCTTCGAGAAACTCGACAGGAGCACTCTGAGTGGCCTCCAGAGGAACCTTATCGAGATTCCCGAGTACTCAGCTCCGCAGCTCGCCGACATCGTTTCGGCTAGAGTCGAGGCCGCCTTTAGGAGGGGTGCGGTGCCTCTTGAGGTAGTAGAATTCATAGCGGAGCTCGCCACTTCTGAGAACGGAGACGCGAGGTGTGCCATCGATCTCCTCTGGGGGGCGGGGAAGAGGGCTGAGATGGATGGCGCCCCACAGGTGAGGCCGGAGCACGTCAGGCAAGTAAGTGCTGTCGTCCTATC
This sequence comes from uncultured Candidatus Bathyarchaeia archaeon, assembly GCA_964539725.1. Classification (GTDB taxonomy): domain Archaea; phylum Thermoproteota; class Bathyarchaeia; order TCS64; family TCS64; genus UBA8941. The sequence goes on from CAZIKD010000110.1 coordinate 6,391, forward strand.
TCCGATGAAAAAGGAAGGGATGAATCACCTCAGCCTCCACGAGATGCTCACGCTCCTCGCCGTCGCTAGGTTCTTCAGGATCAGTACGACGCCCCACGCCACCACCGGTGAGGTGGAGCAGCTCTACAGAGTAGCCTGCGAGGAGCGAGGCGAAGTCCCGAGGGCCCACACTCAGTTCTGGAAGTACCTAGAGAATCTCAAGGCAACCGGTATAATCACCTCGAAGATTGATTCCGGCAGTCAGGGTCGCACCCAACTCATAACGCTGGGGAAGGTCTCCGCTGATGGTCTCGAACGGGAGGTGCTCAGGGGCGTTGAGCAGAAGTAGGACCCAGGCCGAGGAGCTCCTCGGCTCAAGGGGCAGGATCAGGACACTTCAGATTCTCGCAGAAAGCGGCGAGCTGAATATCAGCGAGGTGAGCCGCCGGACAGGGCTCAACTACACAAGTGTCGAGAGGCACCTCGTTAAACTCGTAAAGCTGGGGCTCGTGAAGGAGAAGCGCTACGGCAAGATCAGGATATTCCAAATCCTCTTCCAAACACTGACGGTCCGCTTCGAGAAGGGCGGGGTTCTTGTGATGGAGCATACGCAGCCTCAGCCAGAGTAAGAAGGTCAACTCAACGCTTCCATTGATAAGAGAAAAAATC
>CAZIKD010000111.1:0-7013 GCA_964539725.1 uncultured Candidatus Bathyarchaeia archaeon
CTGGGCCTCCGGCTCGGAGGAGAGCTGTGTCTCAGATCAGGGAGCTGGGGTATGAGGCTTGGGCCCGGATCACCGGTTATGGGCGGCGGTGGGCTGTGGAGACGGCGTACTCGACGTTTAAGCGGTTGTTTGGTGAGTGCAGCTTGGCTAGGAGTTTTGAGAATATCGCTAGGGAGCTGGTGGGTAAGGTGGCGCTGTATAATATGCTTGTGAACATGTGAGGGGGTGGTGGGGTCTGGTGGAGGGGATTCTAGCCGCTATATGATAGTCCACGAAGCAATTATTTTTGTATTAATTTCCGCAAGTTGCCCTACCCGAAGAGTATTCTCAAGTCTCTGACTAGCATGCGCGAGAGTGCAACTATTTAACCGCCCGAAACCTATACTAATCGAGGTTCTCTTAATTGCCGAAAACACTTGAGGAACTAGGTCAGACGGAGATCTCAGAACTCATCAACAGACGGGTCAGCATTTTCACCCCCGAAGACACCTTGAGCAGTGTGAGGGGAGAGCTCCTAAAGACGGGTCGCTACGAGGCAATCGTCTCAGGGGGCGGAAAGGTTGGACTCGTCTCCATCAGGGACCTGCTTAATACTGAGCAGCATGAGCAGACGAAGCTGGAGCACATCTGGATCTCCCAGTCACCGGTTACCTCGGACAGCTGGGTAAAGGATGTCGCATCCGAGCTTGTTAGGATCAACGCGAGAGCCCTCCCAGTAGTTGAGGACATGAAGCCCGTCGGGATCATCTCCCAAGTCGACATAGTTGAAGCCCTCGCCGACTGCCCCGCTCTCAGGAAGACCCCCGCCAAGGACCTCGCGAAGATGCCCCCAATTACCCTCGATTTCGGGGAGAAAATCGCCGAGGCGCGGAGGCTGATGCTCGAGAGGGGCTTCAGCCACGTCCCCATCCTCAAGGATGAAAAACTCGTCGGCATTGTGACCGCCCAAGACATCGTTCAGACCTTCTCGTCCCCATCAATCGGCAGAAGCAGAACGGGGGAGCGGCAGGGAGAGAAGATTAACAGGTACCCCGGTGCCGTAAGCGGGATCATGGACAAGACCCCCCTCACAGTGGGGCTAGACGCGTCCGCCCTCGACGTCGCCAAAGGGATCAGGGACCACAAGAAGAGCGCCTGCCTAATAGTAGACGGCAAAGACGTTGTACACGGGATCATTACCCCACGCGAGCTCCTCGAACTCATCGCGGAGCCCGTGACGGAGCCGGAGCTCCCCATAAGCATAGTAGGCATAACAAAGGAGGACCTCTTCGAGAGGGCCGTCGCCGAGGAGAAGGTCCGCAGAGTCGTGGAGAGGGGAATGAGGATGCACCCCGACATAACTGAGGTATCTATAGTCATCAAGAAGACCAACGAGGGCGGGGAGAGGTCGAGGTATCAGATCACCAGCCGCGTCTTCAGTCCTAGGGAGCAGTTCAACGTCTCCGAGGAGGGGTGGGACCTTCTAGAGACCTTCGATGCGATTCTCAACGCCTTGGGTAAGAGTCTTACGAAGGCGAAGCGCGATCCCCAAAAATTCACGCGACGCGGCAGGGGACGCGAATCTTCATAACCCATTGCAAACCTATTCTTCATAGACCCCAGATGCCCCAGTGGACTGTAGTAATCACGGAACCCATCAACGAAGCTGGAGTTAGACTCCTCGAACAGAGGGGTGTGGACGTTATCCACCTTCCATCAGACTCGAAAGAGGACGCCCTCCTCGATGTGGCTCCCCGAGCCAACGGTTTCATCACACGCGGCGGGATTAAAGTGACCCGTAAGATCATGGCCGCAAGTCCCCACCTCAAAGCCGTAGGCGTCCACGGTATAGGTTGCGACCACGTTGACCTCGCCGCCGCGAGGGATCTGGGGAAAGTTGTCCTAAACACCCCGGACGCCCTCACGGTGACGGTGGCCGAGATGGCCGTTGCCTTGATGCTCTCAATGACCAGGCGGATCGCCTCCGCAGATAAGGCTGTGAGGACGGGGGGCTGGACGAGAAAGTATAGCGATCTTATCGGCGTCGAGTTGATGGGGAAGACCGTTGGACTCGTCGGCCTAGGGAGGATAGGCGCCGCGACAGCCCACCGACTCAAAGCTTTCGACGTGAAGCTTCTCTACTGGAGCCGGACGAGGCATCCGAAACAAGAAGTCGAAATCGGCATCGAATGGGCCGATTTACCCAGCTTACTTACAAAGAGCGATATCTTGAGCCTCCACATCCCTGGAACTACAGAGACCCACCACCTGATAGGGGCTACCGAGCTCTCCTCGATGAAGCGCGGCGCCATGATAGTAAACACCGCTCGGGGCAGGATCATAGACGAGGCCGCCCTCGTCGAGGCGCTTAGGAGCGGGCAGATATCTTCCGCGGCCTTAGACGTCTTTGAACAAGAGCCATTGAAGTCAGACAATCCGCTCCTGGTGATGGATAACGTTGTCCTAGCACCTCACCTCGGCGCCAGCAGCATCGAAGCTATGCGTCGAATGGCGACACAAGTTGCTCAGGGTGTCATCGACGTCCTAGAGGGGCGCGAACCAAAAAACAGGGTCACCTAATTTCCACCATGATATTTCGGTGGGAAATAGATTTTAAGCAACCTCACGGTGGTTAAGGGAGGTGAAAGAATGCCTACAGTCATAGTAGATAAAAACAAGTGTGATGGGGAAGGAACCTGCGTGGACGTCTGCCCAATGAACGTCTACGATATGGTCGGAGGAAAATCAGAGCCAACGCGGGCATCGGATTGCATCGCATGCATGGCGTGCGTAAATAGCTGCCCAACGCAGGCTATAACCGTAGAGCCGTAAAAGGCGAGAAACGGGTAAATTTTACCCCTCGTTTTTAGTGCATCCTTACTGAAATGGCCCTGACTATGTCAGCGGTGTTTTCGCACCAGTCCGCCACCGTCTCTAAGGCGTCTAGGAACTCGTTGAGAAGGATGAGGGAGCCCATCGTCCAACCTTTAAAGTCGAAGTCAGCTAGGATCTTCCTAGCTTGACTATAGAGTTCATCAATATCCTCCTCGAGGAGCTCGACCTTGTTAGCGAGGTTCAAGGCCTCCTTAGGGTCCTTCGAAATGACCTTTAAGCATTCGGTGAGGACGCTCACGCAGTCCGCATCGGTTTTAACCATGTTGAGAGCCGCCTGCTTCATCTCAGGCGGGGCTTTGTCGAGCTGAATTACATTAAGTATGCGTCCTGCCTCCTTGCTCCAGTCGGCGATCCAGTCGACGGCTCGCACTAGCTCCATTAGGTCGTCCCTCTCCTCTGGGAACATCTCGCTCTTCGTCAAGGCGTCAATCATCTGCCTTCTGAGCTCGTCGGCCTCCATCTCCATGCGGCTCAGGCTCATATAATGGGAAGAGCAATTATCGCGGTCACATTTGGCTGCCGCCTCTACCATGTTGTGTAGTTCCCTGACGGCGTTACGAGTTAGCTCAAGATGCTTCTCAGCCATCTCTAAGACGTCTTCCCCACGATTAGGGGCGAACCAACCGAAGAGTTTCTTTGACAACCCGTCCTACTATCCTATCATCATTCAGTTTATCAACTCTTTCATCTAAAATCATCGATATAATGCATAAAATAGGATTATTGCCGCTGGGACGAGGTGGAAGACAACGGTCACGAAGAGCGTTAGCCTCGGTGAAGCGGCGACGCTGTCAGCTGCGACTTTTACGATCCTACTAAATGGCTTCATCAAGGGGAAGAAGATGATGGTGCCTATTAGGTTGACGCTAAGGTGAACAAGCCATACTCCTAAAGCAATCGGATCACCAGTAGCCATAGCGGCGATCATAACATCGAAGACGGTCCCTATATTGGCACCGAGAATATATGGGAGAATATAGAATTCAGCCCCGATTACCCCACTAGAGGCTAAAGGCACGAGTAGGGAGACCATCACTGTCGTGCTAGGGATGAGTAGGGTGAAAATTAAACCCGCCATGAACGCCCGGACGGGTTTCCTGAATGTCGCTCTGATGAGGTTCCAACTCCTCGGCATGTTGAATATCTCAGTCATGTACTTCTCGACGCCGCTCAGGGCGAGTATCAGCATTAGGGCGCCCACAACGATGCCGAGCCATGGGGGGATATAATTGAGGACCACTGGTACCCAAGGCGTGGCAACATCAAGCACATCCGGGATCGCGTTCAGCCACGGCGCTTTCACAAAGACATTACTCACCTGCAGCGCTACCCACGTGAATGTGCCAAAGAAAAGTTCCGCGGGGTAGAAGATGGCGAGCGTAAAAAGGTTGTAGAGAACGTGGGTAAGGGTCACATTGAAGGCCGCGTCCTGATGTTTCTTTCCCCTAACTTGGTTTAGCACCGATATTAAGAACGGCGTCACGGTGGTTCCAAGCTCGGCGCCTATGAATGTTGCGACGGCTAAGTTGATGGGCATGGCGCCCGATGAAACGAACGCAACGACAATCGAATCGAAAGCCCCGCTGCTGTGGAGCAGCGCGGTTCCCAGCCACCCCGCGAAGACTCCGCTTGTCGTGTCTCTTATTACGACTACGATCTTCTCGGCGAGGAATTCAGTCATCATGCCAGCAGATTCTTTAATCAACATTATTGCTGAGACGAAGAAGTATAGGGCAATTATTGAACCGGCGATGTTCCCGTATTTGGAACCCAAAGTACCCCTTAACCGGTTTCTAGGTATATAATTAAGGGTAATCTATATAGAATATAGTGTTTATATAGATGAATAATTATGTTTCCCTATAGATTCTCAAAGTGTTCACACCCACATTCTTTAACATGGTGTGGAGTAGACTCAGGGGCAACCCGACAACATTGTAGAAGCAGCCGTCAACCTTCTCGATGATGACCGCTCCGACTCCTTGGGCGGCGTAGGCACCCGCCTTATCCATTGGCTCGCCAGTCGCGACATAAGCCTCAATCTCCTCTTCGCTTAGCCTCTTAATTGAAACCATCGTCTCCTCTGTTCTAATATCTATCAGGTTCCTTCTTTTCTCAAGGAGGGCTATTGCGGAGACGACCCTGTGTGTCCTGCCTCCGAGGATTCGCAGCATCTCCTTTGCTTCTTCTCTGCTCCTCGGCTTCTCAAGGATCTTGCCATCCAGCACAACTATAGTGTCAGCGGCGACGACGAGCCTGTCGGGGTATTTTTTGGCAATAGCCTCCGCCTTGCATAAGGCGTGATCTCTGACGCGTGTAATAGGGTCCCGGGAGGTGCTGTTCTCGGCGTCGCCAGGGTCAACAACGTCAAATTCGATGCCCAGTTGCTTGAGGAGGCCTACTCTGCGTGGAGATGTAGAGGCGAGTACCAGTGCTTGACGGTTCAAATCTTTTCACCCTCAGCGTTTTATTGTGGCTCGGGGATTCACAGACGTAGGGATACCCTTGGGTATAAGGATGGTGAGAGTGTTGGAGAAGATATATTATGCGGGCTTGGAGACGCCGATGGGCACTATGTGGGCGGCGGCCTCGGAGAAGGGGCTAGTCCAGTTCCACATCACGGGTAACAAGGAAGGCTTCATGAGGGAGCTGAAGACCCGGATCAAGGCCGAATTCGTGGAAGACCCGAGTAAATTTAAGGAGCTGAAGTCTCAGCTTGACCGCTACTTCAAGGGTGAGAGGCTCGTCTTCGAGGTGCCCTTCGACATGCGTGGAACGCCCTTCCAGGTGGATGTCTGGAAGGCCATCTACTCAATACCCTACGGGAAGCTTACGAGCTACGGGGGCATAGCTAAAAAGATCGGGCGCCCCAAGGCGGTGCGCGCAGTAGGTAACGCCGTTGGGGATAACCCGATGGGGCTCGTCGTCCCCTGCCATAGGGTCGTGTCGTCTAACGGCGGAATCGGCGGCTTCGGGGGTGGTTTAGAGTGGAAGAGGAAGCTGCTCGCCCAGGAGGGGGTCTTCGGCTCTCCGAAGGGTAAGCCTGAGACCGGCGTTGACCTCCGTCAGTTCTTCAGGTGACCGCTAGTATTTTCTCCCTAGAGACATGATCCTCCTTCATGGCTCCTAAGAGGATCGTGCTGGGTACATTCAGCCACGAGACCAATGTGTTATCAAATATCAAGACGGATCTCTCCGAGTTCCGGAAGAGACACCTCTTCCTAGGTGACGAGATACCTATCCACTTCAGGGGGACGAAGACAGCTGCTGGTGGCCTGATAGATGGCTGTGAGAAGAATGGGTTCGAGTTCGTCGAGACGATTCATGCCTCGGCGACGCCCAGCGGCAAGATCACAGAGGATGCGTATGAGCATATCCTAGGCTCATTGTTGGATGGTATCAATGCGGCGAAAACCTATGACGGAGTCGCTCTCCATCTTCATGGGGCGGCTGTAGCGGAAGGTCACGACGACGTCGAGGGAGACATCCTCGGCGAGGTCAGGAAGCTGATAGGGAAAAAGCCGCTTGTCGCGAGCTTAGACCTACACGCCAACTACACGGAGAAGATGGTCAGGGAAGCCGACATACTCGTAGGCTACGACACCTACCCGCACATCGACGAGTATGAGCGGGCCGTCGAGTCGGTCGACCTCCTCGCCAAGATAATGGAGGGTAAGCTGAAGCCCACACGCGCCCTCCGCCAGCCACCTATGCTCCCCGCCCTCCAGGCCCAGTTCACGGGTAGGTACCCGATGACGAGGCTGCTCGAGGAGGCCCACAGGATGGAGAAGATCCCCGGCGTCGCAGCGGTCACAGTGGCTGCGGGCTTCCCATGGAGCGACATAAAGGAGGCCGGAATGAGCTTCATCGTCATAACGGATGGGAACCAGAAACTCGCTGACACATTAGCAGAGGAGCTGAGCGACCTCGCCTGGAGCATCCGCAGAGACTTTCTCGTAAAGCCGATGCCTATCAGAGAGGCGCTGAAGCGCGTGAAGGCCGCGAAGGAGGGGCCGATAGTCCTCGCGGATATCGGGGATAACTCGGGAGGTGGAACACCCTGCGATGGCACAGTCGTCCTCAAGGCTGTTCTAGAAGAGGGGTTGAGAGGGGGCGTCTTCGGTGTCATTTGGGACCCC
>CAZIKD010000112.1:0-6953 GCA_964539725.1 uncultured Candidatus Bathyarchaeia archaeon
TCTTCGACGCCTGCAGGGCCCACGGCGTAGCCGCCGGCATACACGAGGGATGCGGCAAGCCCCTCAAGGAGCGCATCGAGAAGGGCTACAATATGGTCACATGTGGCAACGACCTCATCTACATGAGGCTGGGCGTCCAGAACCAGTTCAAGGAACTTGGGATAAAGAAGAAGTAGCACCACTTTTTTTTCCGATGCACGCGCGATACGTCTCAGCGAAGATGTGCAAACCGCCTAAATAAAACAGGAAGCCCATGACTTAAGTCATGGGTAGTTCACTCGAATTCCACGGTGGCTGGGGGCTTCGGCGTAATGTCGTAGTAGACGCTGGAGACCTTCGGGCACTTCTCAAGTATCTTCTCCGCCGCCTTCTCAAGTATCTTCCACGGGATGTCGACGACCTCGGCGGTGAGGAAATCCCGCGTCTTAATGGCGCGAAGCGTCACCCTGTAACCCCTACCGTGGCGCATCCCCACCTTGACCAGCACCCTCGTCACCTCGGGGTGCCCCTTCTGCAGCCTCTCCCTCACCTCCTGTAGCTTCTTGTGGGTTGGCTGAGTCCCGCCCAACCCGAGGAGAACGACATCGCCGTAGGTCCTCTTCCCCCCGATTACCCCCGTCGCCTTCTCGGAGAGTATGTTTACTTCTACGGCGGGGAGTTTGAGGTGCTCTGCGACCTCGGATGCTAGGACGTCGTGCTTGTGCGCGGGGGCAGAGCCAAATATTGCGGCGAAGAACTGACTCGGCTTCAGCGGCGTTAAGAGCTCCTCAGCGACCACAGTCGCCCTCTTCTCCTCGTCGAGCTTCTCAGGAGTTATCTCGCCGACGACTCTGACGCTTAAGCCGGGGCCGGGGAATGGCTGACGCTCGCTTAACTCCTCGGGCATCCCTATGAGCCTCGCGACTTCCCTAACCTGCCACTTATACAGAGCAACGAGGGGCTCAACGACCCTGTATCCGTACTTCTCAACGGGGTTGATACCGATCTGCTCAAGGATGTTGTGCTGGGTCTTAACCCCGGCGGCGGTCTCCTCGATGTCCGCCCTAATGGTTCCCTGGACGAGGTATCTACACTTCTCTCGCCTCGCAGCGTCACCCAGCGCTTTATAGAACACGTCGCGGAAAGCTTTTCTCTTCTCCTCCGCGTCCTTCAGTCCCTTTAGGGCTGACATAAACCTCTCCCGCTCGTCTAGGATCTTGATGGGCAGGTTAATGGGCGGGGATGAGAGTAATTGCTTCACTCGCTCGGGCTCCCCGAGGCGCATGAAGTTGTCATCTATGAAGACGCAGAGGAGGTTACCTCCTATAGCGCGATGGGTAATTGCGGCTGACACGGTACTATCTACCCCACCTGAGATGGCTATGAGGGTCTTCTCGCTCCCTAGGGACTCCCTAGTGGCAGCTATCTGTTTCTCTAGGAACGTCTTAGCATCGAATTCGAGCATAGTTCTAGACGGATTCGTCGAGGTTAAAAACCTAAGCGCCGATAAGCCGGGTTACGCCTCTTGGTAACTATTCCATATATTTTTTAGCTAGATCGGCGCTCCGCCGTGTGGTAACGAATGGTCGGAATGGTAGCTGTCATTGGAGCGGGCGTCATAGGGGGAGCGATCGTCAAGTGCCTCCAGGAGTCAGAGGAGGTCGACAAGGTCGTCGCGACGCGTCGCAGCCTAGAGGGGCTGAAGGGGCTGAAGGAGCTTGGCGCCGAGGTAACTACAGACAATAGGATGGCGGCGAGTAAAGCAGATGTTGTCTTCCTTTGCGTCAAACCCACCGATATGGGTTCGGTGCTAAAGGGGATCGAGAAGGAGGTTCGGGGAAAGCTAATCATAAGCACAGCCGCCATCATCCCACTAGACTACTATAGGGACGTTGTCCCTGAGGCGAGATACGTACGCAGCATGCCAAATATCGCCGCCCTAGCAGGTGAAAGCTTCACTGCATACACATGTGACCCCAACGTCACCGCCGAGGACAAGGCGACCGTCAAAACCCTCCTCGACACGATGGGGACGAGCCAGGAGGTTGAGGAGAAGTACATGGACGCCGTCACCGGCCTAAGCGGGAGCGGCCCTGCCTTCGTCGCCATAGTAATCGACGCCATGATGTTCGCTGGGCTAAAGGTCGGCCTCCCGAGGGAGCTGAGCCTACGAAGCGCGGCTCAATCCGTCCTCGGGGCGGCGAAGCTCGTCCTCGATGGCACCATGAAGCCAATGGAAATAGCCGAGATGGTCGCAACTCCCGGAGGCACAACCATAGATGGCATCTACGAGATAGAGGACGGCAAGCTCCGCACAGCCCTCATGAACGCTATCGAGGCGGCGACGAAGAAGAGCGCCAGCATGCGCTTCAAGTGGGAGAACGCCCACTGAAGAAGCTGTTAAATCCCATATTCACCCCATTTCACAGCCAGTGAGTGATTTGGCCTACGATCTTCTGGTTAAGAACGGTAAGGTGATCGACGGTGCGGGGAATCCCTGGTACTGGGGAGACGTCGCCGTTGAGGGCGACAAGATCGCTGCGATCGCTAAGTTACCCGACGCGAAGGCCGATAGGGTCATCGACGCGAAGGGCCTAGTTGTGGTGCCGGGCTTCGTCGACGCCCACAGCCATAGTGACTTCAACACTCTCGTCTACCGAGAGATGGAGAGTACTGTGATGCAGGGTATCACGACAGTCATAGCGGGGCAGTGTGGCTCTACAGCCGCCCCGGTGAACCCCGAGTTCCGTGAAATATTTGAGAAGGATCTGAACGCCCAGTTACCCCCGGGAGTCACGATAAAGGTCACATGGAGCACATTCGACGAGTACCTTCGGGAGGAAGAGAAGGCTGGACTCGGTGCTAACGTCGCCCACATGGTAGGCCATGGTGCTATCCGCGAGGCGGGGATGGGCCCAGACGCCCGCGCCCCCACCGCGAAGGAGCTGAGGAGGATGAAGGAGCTCTGTGCTGAGGCGATGAAGGCGGGGGCATACGGCCTCAGCTCTGGCCTCATCTATCCTCCGGGAATCTTCGCCAAGACCCGCGAACTGATCGAAGTAGCTAAGGTCGCTGCAGAGTACGGTGGCGTCTACGACACCCACATACGAGGCGAGGGACGCGCCCTCCTCAAGTCCGTCAGAGAGGCCATAACCATTGGGGAGAAAGCAGGCATACCCGTCCAGATAAGCCACCACAAGGCCGCCAACAAGGCAGTCTGGGGGAAGAGCAGGACCACCCTCAGGCTCATCGAGAAGGCGCGCGCCAAGGGAGTAGACGTCACTGTCGACCAGTACCCCTACCTCGCTGGAGCCACCAGCCTCGTCACACTTCTACCCCCCTGGACTCACGACGGGGGAATGGAGAAGCTCCTAGCCCGCCTCGCTGACCCAAAGCAACGGGAGAAGATGAGGAAGGACATCAAGGAGGGCATCCCCGGCTGGGAGAACTTCGCCGGCGAGCTAGGCTGGGAAAAGGTCCTAGTCTCAAGCATCAAGGGGGACAAGAACAAGAAGTATGAGGGCGAGACGATGGATGTCATCGCCAAAGAGATGAAGGAGAAGGATGTCTTCGATGCCCTCTGGAAGCTCATCCTCGCCGAGGATGGGACCCCCGGGATGATCATCTTCAGCATGAATGAGGGTGACATAAAGCGGATCATGGCGAGCCCCTATCAGATGGTGGGCACCGACGCGAGCAGCGTCTGCACCGCCGGCCCCTTCGGCCTAGGCAAACCCCATCCCCGCCACTTCGGAACATATCCGCGAGTCCTCGGCAAGTATGTCCGCGAGGAGAATGTGATCCGCCTCGAGGAGGCCATAAGGAAGATGACCAGCTTCCCCGCCCAGCGATTCGGAATACTCGATCGCGGCCTCCTCCGCCCAGGCATGCAAGCCGACATCACCATCATTGACCCCGATAAGGTCATCGACAAAGCGACATTCGAGGATCCCCACCAGTACCCCGAGGGCATACCCTACGTCGTCGTAAATGGCAGGGTCGCAGTCGACAACGGGGAATACGGGAAGGTCCTCGCCGGGAAGACCCTGAGAAAGCGTTAACCCCGCTCAAACTAAACTATTTACTACCGATAATACCCCTTACTTACCAATTCAAACTAGCTATAGCCAAAAAATAAACACCGACTAACCAAAGAGAATGCTCTAAACTGGAGAAAAAACCATAATAGCCCCTCTGATAGGTTGCGCGCGCGTTGCTTTATGTACCTGACTCCAAGATTGATATTCACGGATACATCATTAAACCACGAGAAGCTTGGTGTTTTCTATTCTACACTGGGTTCCCTCGGCGATAGCCGCAGTCTGCACCATCCTGCTTGCCCTCGACAAAAATAAGACCCATCATCGTGTCCTCAGCTACTCCATGGTCTTCTTCGCTCTGATCGGGCTCCTCGACTACATCTCCCAGGGGAACTTTACCCTCTTTATCCTCGACCTCCACACGATCCACTCCTGGGTTGGGTTATCGGCATTACTGCTCTCGATGCTCAACTTTGTTAACCGCATGTATCTAGGAGGGAAACGCTACCACTGTGTATCCGGCTACGCCGCGGCGACCGTGTCCCTACTCGCGCTTTTATTAGGGGTATCTCTACTACTCGGGGCGGGCACATCGTCCTCGTTCTCCCAGCCCAACCAGGTACCTACGATTTACGTCCTCCCAGAGATCGAGGCCGAGGAGTTCCAGGGCGTGCTACTTACCCCGCTCAGTGTACAGAGAAACAATGCGGTCCAAGGCACCCAGTACGTCGACAGAGAATCCTATAGGCTTCATGTAACTGGTTTAGTGGAGAATGAGCTGGATGTGACATACGAGCAGCTGCTCTCTTTGCCGGCTTATTCTCAGGTTGTTTATATGCCCTGCGTCGAGGGGTGGGGGTTCTACGCTAAATGGACCGGATTTCGATTAACCGATCTGTTTGAATTAGCTAGGCTCAGACCGAATGCGACGTATGTTGTTTTTCACTCTTATGACGGGTATTCCACCGGATTGCCTCTTGACTATTTGATCAACAGGAATGTATTGATGGCGTATGGGATCAACGACGTGACCCTCCCGGCTGATCGGGGCTTCCCGCTTCAAGTCGTGGCGATCGACAAGTATGGTTATAAGTGGGCCAAATGGGTGACCGAGGTTGAGGTCGTCGACAAGGTTGTCGCCGGGTTCTGGGAGTCACGTGGTTATAGTAACAGCGCCGATGTAGGGGGCTTCCCTTACGGGGGCTAGGACAAAATCGAACAGCGCGCTCGGGTAAGTGCAATTTGAGGTTTATCTAATATACTTCCTCATGTGCTTCGGCGTTGCGTGGGGGACCGGTAGGTCGATCATCGTCTTGAAGCCTGGCTCCGCATTGATCACGTGCGGGATCATGTTCGCCGTGATGGCGATCGTCGCATAGTCTCCGTGGGTGCATGGGCTGATCTTCTGATTGATCGGCGGCACACCCTTTATCGTGACGCAGTCGAACTCCTCGGGAGCCCCGATATAGGCTTTGAAGTCCATCGTTATCAACTTCTTTTCCTTCACGATGCCGTAAGCATACTGCACCGATCCCGCGTTGTTGCCCTTCGGTACCTTGATCGCCTCGCTAGCCACATCCTTCTTCAGCACAACCGGTTGCGGCTTTTCGACCTCAATCTTGTCGAGCTCCCAGCCAAGTGCGTCGGCTATCATCTGGATGCTCTGCTCGAGTCCGACGTGGCCTGTGATCTCGTGGTTCACTATCTTCTTGTTGAACTCATCGACGGTGAGTCCTGCGCCGATCTTCGTCTGAAAGGGTATGCGGCGGGTGGCGGCGTCCATTTGGCGTGCCACATAGATTTCGTCAACCTTCTGGCAGACTGCAGTCAGGAAGATGGGCAGCGTGTCCATGACGAAGCCTGGGTTTACACCCGTTCCGAGTATGGTCGCTTTCCCCTTCCTCGCCACTTTGTCCAACTTCTCAGCGTACTTCTTCCCCTCGGGGGTCGCTTTGGGGTAGCTCAGCTCCTCGCAGGTCGAGACGACATTGACGCCGTGCTTTAGGACTCCCTCGAACTGGGTGTAGGTCTGCTTCAGGTAGCTCATCGTCGTGTGGGCGACGATGTCTGGCTTCGTCTCGTCGAGGACCGCGTCTACGTCGCTGCTGATCTGGACGCCGAGTTTCTTGATGCCCATGACCTCGCCGAGGTCCTTGCCCACTATCTTGGGGTTGATGTCGATGGCGCCGACGATCTCCACTCCCTCCTTCTCGAGGAGGTGGGTCGCCAGCTTCTGGCCGATTACGCCTATGCCGTATGATACGACCTTGACGTTCTCCAAGTTGGATCAGGATAGAAGGAATGGGTCCACGTTATAGCCCTTACTGATAGCGTTTCTATGCCTTTTTAATATAATTCGAGGTATTTCTTGAGCTGTTATTCCCGATAATCTTCATTTTTTCTAGTCGCGCTAGCAGGTTCTATCCCAGGATCGGTTAGCGAAGATGGGTGAGATACTAAATAGATCTAGGGGCGTTGATGAGGCTGTTAATGAAATCAGGAAACCCGGTCTAGAACCAGCGAATAGATATGAGAACTATCTAGTTGAATTCGATAAGAAGATGATGGCTCCCCTCGCGTGCGCGTGCTTAGGCGAGCGAATGCAGAGATTATGGCTCTTTGTCAGTTGATATTTTTACTTAGGGACTGCTTTACAAGTCTGTCAAACTCCTCGCGAGCACGATTAACAGATCTCATTCATAATTTTCAGGAACTGGATGACCTCATCCATTGTATTGTGATGGACTAGGCTTATGCGTATCATGGCTTTTTCGCCGTAGGTTTCCAGGGCTCTAGAGTAGAAGTCCTCGGAGCGCGAGGCGATGCCCCCTCTCCACAGTCTGCTTACCACCTCTGAGTCGGGCTTGTTTTTCACCTTAAAGGAGAATGTGGGGTCCCTCTCCTCGAAGCGTTTCGGGTCTGTTAATCCGTAGA
>CAZIKD010000113.1:0-6937 GCA_964539725.1 uncultured Candidatus Bathyarchaeia archaeon
ATGATTTGCAGGCGGGCGAGACAAGCGGCTATGGCCTGGATGTAGTACCCAGCCTCGCTCTTGGTTGACCTCTTCAGTAGTTCCCTGAAGAGGTTCGTTTTTCCGGGTAAATAATTAAACCCAATTTTGAAATTTTTTGGTACCAGTACCATTTAGCCTGCAACCTTTTTCAATTAGAATCGTTTTATCTATAAGGTGAAAAATCCCTCTCCTAGTACTTTTGGGCTATAGCCCAAAAAAGTCGACACCCAAGGGCAGGACTTTTTGGTGATAGACGGGCTAGAGAACTTCTATTAAGCTTTTACACAGTGAACGTGATAATTACCGAAGGGAGCAAGAAATTGGAGACAAAAGTGAAATGCCTCGAGGACGAGGTCATGACTCTTAGAACGGCAATCGAGGAGGCGATAATCAAGGGGCAAAAATCCGTAGCCGTCCTTAGTGACATTTCAGAGTCAGACCTGGTTGCCACTGAGGATTTTGCCCTCACCTGCGTGAACACGGGTTCGGGGATTGTCGGCTGGGTCGACGATTTTTGAGCTTACGCCTCAGCATTCCTCAGCTAGCTAAGAAACACTTTGCGCATCTTCCCTCACGACCCACCATCTGAACAATGACGGTTATACAGTGTACTTCTTGAATTGCACAAAATAATGAAATGTTCATTAAAGGCGTGATGGGAAAATAAACTCGGCAATTTTTCACTGGTATGTCTTCCTTAACTCACTGCCAATTATGTTGACAGAAGCTTAGTCAAGCCATATAGTAAGAATTGTGGCAGGGATAAGCCAGAGTGGGAAGCTGAGAGCTAGTGCCAGAGGCACCGAGCTAGTCTGGGAAGGCAAACGCACTCAAGTAGAGCGCGTCCCGTTGCCCTTTCAGGTGATTGAGACTATAAATCAGTCCTGGGCTACCAGGGAGCAGACGCCGCTACTTGCTGGCTTACCGCCTCCGCCGCTTTTCGAAGGCAAGACAAGCGATAGGGACATCTGGCGCAATAAGCTTATCTGGGGTGATAATAAGTATATTCTGGCTTCTCTTCCGGAAGAAGGCTTTGCCGGCAAGCTTAACCTTATCTACATTGACCCACCATTTGATACCGGCGATGATTTCAGCTTCAGGGTTAAGATAGGCGACGAGGAGCTAGTCAAACAGCCCTCTATCATTGAGCAGAAAGCCTACAACGATACCTGGGGCAAACGGGGTGAAATTCACAAATATCTCCAGATGATGTATGAGCGCTTAGTGCTGATGAGAGAGCTACTGGCATCCGCATCCTTATGTCATATGCCGAACATCTTGGTCTAACACTCGCACAAATTCGTAGATTCCCTATGTAGTTTATGGCAATATTAGCGGACAGGACATTATTGGTAGGAGTCAACAATGAAAGGGAAGCCCACACCGGACACTATTGCCAAGCAACTGGCTCAACTGTATGAAGACTATTATGACTCTCAAATCTTTAGCGCAAACGGCGATTACGAATTGACAGCTTGGTTTGAAATCTTGAAAGCCGACCCCTCTGCTTTCACTACTCAAAAAATAGACACGGAAATTTTCTTTCGGGAATTGCACGCGCTTAACGTGGAGCTTTTTGGGTTAGCGTGGCTCGACTATAATCTTTGTGAGGAAGGAAAACAAGATTCAAGCCAGTCTGATGTCGCATTGTGCACCGAGATTATGTTTGCGAAATCTTACCTGGAGCAGACGAAAAATGGTGATATTTGGAGCGCAGCGGGGTTTTACAACGATACCATATTGCAAGCTGCTATTGCTCAAAACAGTTCAAGGGACTGGTCAATACCTCGAGACATTCCGTCATATTACGAGAGAGGCGTCAATTCGTTCCCTGAGGAGTCTCAGAAGCTATTCCTAAGGGGCTTTCATGAGCATTTCGATAAACTCCTCTCTGACAAAGAATGTGCCTCACGCGTCGCAAATAGGCTTCTAAGCATCCCGTCCTGGCGAGACGGAATTATGATACCTCAGAAATTATCTTCTTCATTCGCCCAGCGAATTGGCTTTAGCCCAAATACTGAGGCTCTTTTCCTGCTTCAAAGGCTAACGGTAGGGTTATACAGAAATGCCAGGGATTACATTAACGCTGTAAACGATTATGGGTCATGGGAATTGGCAAGGAAATCGGCACACGACCTTAGGGCAGCGCTCTTAGAAGCAGGGCGCAAGCTACTAGAAAAGCAGAACAGAAGCGACATGTCAAAGCCATCAAGCGCTTGATATTTTGAATATACGAATCTCACCACAATAGTGGCAGTACGCTTCCAAGTATTCGTCCCCGATGCCATAGATGTCGATATCTCTAGTCTTTATTGATGGTTCTCCCGGTAGCGGATTACCTATTTTATACCGAATTGTCATACGCTGCTTGGTTGCATATGCCAATTCGAGCAGTCGATGTATTTCCTTATTCCTGCTCGGTATCCTAACTGGATAGGTAGCTACAATTGGCTTACGTCTGTCTTTCTCACCATCTTTCCGTTGGGACGTTTTGAACACAACGATTAGGATTACAAGAACACAGATGAATGCTATAGCAATCCAGCCCATACAATCACACCTACGAATTTATCTGAAAGTCAATATCTGATTTTCTATTTACTTTCTTACCCTGTTGCCTTGATATAGGTGTTGTGTATACTTACATCTTGGATAGCTTGAGCAACCGAGAAATTTGTTTCCCCTCTTCCGGTTTCTTCTAACAACTAAGTAACCATTGTACTTACATCCCGTTCTATCTGGTCCTGGACAAGGCTCTGATGTTTGAACTCCCTCGGCATGCTCCTCCAACAGTTCTAGGTTTCTACTTATTTCCTCGATAGCTGATTGGCCTGTAAATCTTCTCATCTGCTCGCCGCTGTCGCGATGGCTAAGGATATTGAGGCTACCTTCCCATGCAACGTCATTATCAAGAATGGCTACCTTCTGATGCATATTGCGACGTTCAATGATATTTACTCCGATACTCCGCAATTGTCTAACAACAATTTCTGATTGACTGGCCATCTCACTAATCTGTTGATTTACGGGTCTTGTGTAGAGTCTTATTTCTACACCTCGTCCTATCATAGCCCTGAAATAATCCATGAACATGCCAGAACGCCTGATAGAAACAAAGGGGCTGAGTATTATGAGCCGTTGTTTGACTCTCTTGGTATCTTGTAAAAACTGTGCCCAGAAATTACGCTCAGTATACAGTTCTCCGGATACCGGTTCACTGACCACACTTGTAGCTGCCAGCAATGCATCAGCCCATTTTTCAAAGTCAGTGGTGAAATAGTTATCAACCAGACTATCTGACCCAAAACATTCTGCCCTCTGCTGGAAATGAAGAATTATTCGTGATAATAATGATTCGCGGTCTAGTTCACCCAATAAGCGCTTAGTATTACCCACCAGATATAGTTTGTCTTTAGCTCGAGTCATGGCTACATTTAAAACTCGTAAGGCATCAGAATCATGCCTTGTATCATCCAGCATGGGAGCGGTTTTAAGGCCTATGCCTTCGGTAGTGTCAAAAATGATTATTTGTTGCTCACCACCTTGAAATCTATGAATAGTGCTTATCCTTACCCTATCTGTCATCTGCCAATCTCTGGCTATTTGTTTTATTAATCGCGCTTGGTGTGTATATGGAGTTACTATGCCGATTTTACAGTCCGGTGTCTTTTCAATTATCTTCCTAGCAAGTGTAGCGCACACCAGTGCGTGATAAAGATTGAATCGTCCGCCAGTGGAAATCTGGCTACACCACGCATTCATATTGCCGGTTTCAATTAACACTAAAGGGGCTGACGAAACGCCATCATCCAGCTTCGCCCTTTCTTCCACGGAGAAGTGGTCTCTCAGCTTACCTTGGTAAATAAAGCGATTAGAAATTTCGGAGATAGCAGGAACCATTCGATACTGTATATCTAACAGCGTAACCCTTTCATCGTTCTGAGCTTCCTTTATGGTCCGGATCCCCAGAACATCGAAGATACTTCTGCCAAGCCATCGCCGTGCCATTGGTTTCTCTGAAATACAGATGGGCGGTAGTTGCAGAAAATCACCTATTATGGTGACAGACTTACAGCATCGCCCAACTGCCCAATAGAGGTGCGGTAGTGGAGCCATACTGGCTTCGTCAAGAACGAGGACATCAAACTTCCTACCAGGAAATTGCTTCGCTGTGAAAGTCTTCGTTAGTGTTGTAGCAACTAATCTCGCTTCGGACAGAATCTTATTCTGTAATTCTTCCAACTCTTTATTGATTTCAGCAATCCTAGACAAGATAATATCTTTGCGAACGCCATACTCGTTCCTACGCTCTTCTAATTCTCCTTCACTAATCGCCATTTCCGTTAAGAGATTATTGGCCTCTGTTCTGGTATTATGCAATTCATTCTCTTTAGCCTTACAAGAACTCTCAAGTGTGATTTGAAATTTGATATTAGCCTCAAGAGCTCGTACCAATGAATCACGACGAATGCCAACTTGGTCAATTTCATACTGGATTTTGTCAGGGTGAAGCCCTGTCAGGAATCTTTTTATTGCCCCTGCTGATTGAGCTTCCGCCAGTCTTCTCCCATTTCTTTCTTGCATTTCATTAATCTGGTTTAGCTCTGCCTGCGTCTTTTCCAGCTTACCCAAAGTCTCCGACAAAGAGACCCTCGTACTATCAAGCTCAGAACTTAAGGCTTTAACCATCTCTAAGATGTGGATCACATTGCTGAAATTTGAAAGTGTATTATCGATTTCCACCTTCTCGGCTTCTAGTGTCTGTCTCTCTTGGCTGAGTGTTTCGCCTAATTTATCGGCAATCTTATCCAGAAGAACCAGTTCATATTTACTCTCGAGGATTCTGAGGTGTTCTTCCTGTGGCTTTCCTAGCCGAACTAACTTTCCTTCTTGATAAAAGAGTGAACCCCGCAAATGGCCAGCGATATCTTCGAGGGCTTCGTCGACTGCATTATTAGCATGTGAAACAAGTAGCACACTGCTTCCCGCGTTTAAATAAGCTTCCACCACTTTTGCTACAGTCTTGGTCTTACCTGTTCCGGGCGGGCCCCAGACAATTGAAAGTCTGGAAGAATAGGAGGCTTCTATGGCTCGCTTCTGAGCGTCATTAGGGGGTTCTTCACCGAGTGAATAGCTCATTTCCCCTTGGGTTGAAGAGCCCGGCCCTGAAAGAGTACCAAGGAACAGTGCCTCACTAAGGGTAAAATCTGCTTTGTTTGGCCCGCTATGAGCTTCATGCAATTTCTTTTTAAGTAGTTCAAGAAGATACCATGAATTCGTGTGCAGTGTAGCCTCTGCTATAAACTTGCCCAAAAATCGTTCTATACCGATTTCAACTTCTAGGCCCTGGGTAAGTAATACCTGAGCGGAATATCTGTAACCGTCGATTTCTATTTCTGCAGGGGAGTCATCTAGGGCAGTAAGGAAATTTTCTAGGTTAAACAAGTATATGCTAAGTCCTGAGATCTCCCGCAAGAATCGCCCGTTGAATATTTTGACGACGCTTCCACCCCTGTTTCTACCCCTGGGATTTTTAAGGGTATCAATTTCTTCATCGAGCGACTGAATTAATTCCTCAACAAGTTGAGGTAACATCTTCTCAGCTATTCCTTAAATTCTAATTGATGACTAAGAAGCATTATATAACTTTCGTGGCGAGATGTAACTTAGAGAGTGTCTCCTATTCATAGGAGGTTTACAAATCATACTCAATACCGGAGTGTTCAGTCCAGAAGTGCCCATTTTTTACTGATAACATTTATCATAGTTCCGAAGTTATCATGAGAATGCTCAACTAGCCAAGGGACACCGTACCAATCAGGCTTGCTACAAATCAGGTATTATGCCCCCAGAATACCCGCGGCCGTATTTTCCCACTTGTTGAGTAGTTTCCCTTTGATTTATACTTGTGCTATGAGGAGGGCTAGTGTTGTTGTACCGCCTATCACGATTAGTGCATCTGGAGTGTAGTGCTGAAGGAGCGACGACAATGGGAACGGCTAGTATTATCATTAGCATCATAGCTTTGATAGTGTCTGGCATTGTGGGCTGGAAAAATTATCTGGCGCCTTTTAAATTAAGCCTGCATTCCGGTGCCCCACGTCTGGAACGATGCCCGGTTGAGCTAACAGACGGAAGAGCAGTTATGCGATTTGCTGTAGTCCTGCCCTTGTATTTTGTAAACAAGGGAGCGCGTGATGGGATTATTAGTGACATTGTTTTGATCGTCCGTTCGGGACAGAATGCTTGGCTATTCTACCCAGCGTTTTACTGTAAGTACAGCGTATCTACTGAACCTACTTTGGGAATGATGCTTACAAAGGATCCATCAAACGAGCCATTTTACCCCCCACATCTACAAGGCAAGGAGACACTCTACAAGCCAATTGTGTTTCCCCCCGTTAGCAGCAGTAAGAAATTTCCTTTAGGTGACAAGCCTCTATTGCCGGGCAAATATACTTTCCAGGTCATGATACTGGAGACGCTGAAAAAGGATTATGAAGTAAAACTTACCTTCCATATTACCTTGAGTGAAAAACAAATCAGCGAATTCGAGTCATCGGCATCACTAACATGTTGGATCCCCTTTATTGATGAGGTTCAGGATAAGCGTCAAATGCTATAACCTTGATAATTTGCAGAATTCCAGGGATACCATGCCAATCAGGCCTGCTACAAATCAGGTATTATTTCCCAGGGATAGCACAATGACGTAGCTCTCAAATGTGCATTGCACTTTCCTGACGATTGCGCAAGGCAGAGAAAGGGCTTAGTTAGAGGGAAAATGTGTATTTTGGGTCATTTAAGTAGCAACTGATGCCCAGGCGCCGTTTTTGAGCGCGCCTCTAGACAGCGTTGTAGCCTGCGTCCAACGCTTGCTCGTTCAGCGCTATGATCTCGGCACTATTCTTGTGAC
>CAZIKD010000114.1:0-3876 GCA_964539725.1 uncultured Candidatus Bathyarchaeia archaeon
GCGCGCCTCCTGCTCAAGACGACCTCATACAACAAGCTAGAGAGATCAAGGATGAGAAAACACGAAGTAACATTGGGTAACGTCGTCATCTAGATAAGTGCCATCGCCTGCCTGCGCATACATGGGTGCGGACACAATGCTCTATAGCGTCATCGCGCGCGCGACCAGGTTGAGGGCTAGAATTTGTAGTCGTCCGTATGTTCGTAAGCTTGTGAGTTTAAAGGTCTAGGATTCGGCTTGGGTTTTTCTTTGCTACGAATCTGATCTGATCTGTACTTATCCCTAGGTCCAGTAGGCAGGCGATGAACTCCCTCATTCCCTCGACTGGGGGTGGGAGTGTGTAGACTCCTAAGTCTGAGGCGATTATGCAGCGTTCTGCCCCGAATTTGTGGATGTGGTCGGCGACGTTCTTTATGGTGAATTTGGGATAGTTGCCGGGGATGGGGTCCGAGGCGTAGTCTAGTTCGACGTAGTAGTCGGTTTTACGTGTTCCTGTGCTATGTGTGTAGCCAGCGAGTGTGTACTCGAGGTACGCCCCGGTCTTCACCATCAGGTCTAGTTGCTCAGGTGTTGACAGTTTGGGGATGGTGCTGCTGACCACGACTTTCGCAATTTTATAGTCGTGTGCTAGTTCGCATAGTCTGACGGATTCCTTGGGGGATATGTGGCCGGTGATGAGGTAGACGTTGGGGTTGTCGGTGATGAGTTGGAGGATCTCCTTGATCTCTGGTGTGGGTTCACCTTCGGGGATTCGGATGCTCCTCACCAGTTCCTCGTCTCTGAACTTGGGGAACCTCACGTGGGATGGGAACCACTTGCCCTCGACGTATTGTCCCTCGTTGCTGGCCATCCAGTGCGTGCTGTGTGTGCCGAAGGCCACGTATTTTGCCCCATCCCCATACTCTAGGGCGGTTTTGACGGCCCTGGGGTTGACGCCGTCGTAGACGGTGTTGAGGTTTATGCCTCCGAATGTCTTGATGCCTTTGACTACTCGGTTAACGATCCAGCTTGTTCCATTGCTCATCTCGAAGACGTCCATGTAGACGATGGCGGCCATACCTGCGTCGCGGGCCTGGGTGGCTGCCTGGAAGGGGTCGACGCTACGTGGGCTCGTCTTGAGGTGGGGGCCTGCGTGTACGTGTATGTCGATTGCTCCTCTGAGTAGTTCGGCGCTGAGTTCGAAGCTTCTTCCTTCGGGCAGCATTAGCAAGCCTCCAGTCCGAGGAGGTTCTCGGGGTTTGTTTTTACCAGTTGGGTGATCTCGGTTGCTGTGTGGCCGAGGTCGAGTAGGCATGCTATGAATTCTCGTAGCCCCTCGACTGGTTCGGGGAGGGTGTATACCCCGAAGTCTGTGCAGATTATACAGTGGTTGACGCCTATTCTGCGGATCTGCTCGGCGGCTTGCCTTACTCCACCGCTTGGCTCTCCGCTCATACCCTCGTCGATGCTGGCGTATTCGCGTTCTACGTAGTAATGGGTTTTTGGGATTGACGTCGTGTGGGTGTAGGCGGCCATGGTGTACTCTATGTAGGCGTTTTTGGCCATCTCTTTGAGTTGTTCATCTGTAGCTTCCTTGGTGACGGCGCTTGAGACTATCATCTTCTTTATGCCGTGTTCACCTCCGAGTTTGACGAGTCTCATGGCTTCAGGTACTGAGGTGTGGCCGGTGATCATGTAGACGTCGGGGTGGTCGGCGATTAGTTGTAGTATCTCGTTGAGGCGTGGGTCGGATGTGCCGTCGAGGGGTATCTTGATCGCGGTTCTTAGTTCGTCACGGAACTTGGGGAAGAGCTCGCTTAGGGGGATGAATCTTCCATTTTGTAGTCGGCCTTCCCTAGATGCTTGGTAGTATGTGGAGTGTGCGCCGAAACTGACGTATTTGGCTCCGTCACCGTAGGTTAGGGCGGTCTTAACGGCTCTTGGGTTGAGGCCGCCGTAGATTGTGTTTAGGATTATGCCGCCGTAGGTGTGGAAGTTTGGTACGGTTTTGTTGACGAGCCACGCGGTTCCGTTGCTCATCTCGAATACGTCCATGTAGACGATGGTGCGCATCCCGGCGTCTCTGGCTTGTGTGGCTGCTTCGACGGGGTCGACGCGTCGGGGGCTGCTGAAGATGTGGGGTCCCGCGTGGACGTGGATGTCGATGGCTCCCTTGAGCAGTTCTTTACTTAGCTCGAGGGTTCTACCTTTGGGTAACATGTGGTTGTATTCGGGTATCTTGGAATAAATTGTGTTCCATCGGCATCGTAATTCATGGGGAGGCTTGTTGGGGGGATACATGAGTATATTGCATCGAGGAAAGATTGAAAGTGCTGAGTGGAGAGTATTGTTGAGGTGGCATCATGAGCTCGAGGCTTCCAGCGGTTAAGGAGAGGTTGACTGGGATCAAGTCCATGCTCGCTGCGGTTAAGGGTAGAGAGGGGTATGCTGCTGGTTTGCAACTTAGACTTGGTAGAGTAACGAATATTGTGACTGAGAATGAGTCGAAGGTTTGGCTGAGGAGAAGGGCAGGGGATCAGTTGTTGAAGGACCTTCAGGACTCGTTGGATGCTGCGTTTAAGGTGTTCGAAGGGGGGGAGTCGGCCTTGGAGAGGTTTGAGGCGGCGTTAAGAGAGGTTGAGAGAAGGGCTACTAAGATCGAAGATGAGAGTCGACGCCAAGCATAGCTTCCTACTAATTATCTAAAGAAACTCACGTGCATGTACGCGCGATAGCATAATTTCTATTATCAAGCGATTGAGGGATCATCAGAGGTTTCTATCGATACCGTGATCTTGACATATGTCTCGGGATTTTTTAGCTGCTGGACGAGTGATCGTGGCATGTGGATCGTAGCCTTGTCGGCGTGCACCATCAGTGTTCTTGGACATTTGTAGCCACTCATTCGGGCGACGATGTCGGTTGGGTGCTCCCATGTTAATTCGGGATCGCCGTGGCCGATCGTTGTGAAGGCTTTCTCACCAACTCGAATAGTGAGGGATATGATTGATCCTGGTCTATTTGCGGCCTTCTTCATCTCGAGGCTTAGATCTGGTAATCCTTTCTCGGCCTTGATGGCGGCGATGCAGTCTCCACGGGTAGTTAGGTGGGTCTCTCTTGTTACCTCGACGGTTTTTTCGTGTGTTGCCCGTATGTTTGGGTGACCTCGTGCTGTGAAGGATTCCTCTAGGAGCATCGGCGTCTGCTTCGACTCTGTAGGATAAAAGGAGTAGGGCAAGAGTTCTGTACGCTCCGAATCCGAAAAAACATATTTAAATTCGTTGAACTCGCACATTGATCAAGATGACTAAAAACGAGGAGACCTTGGAGAGGTTGGCCTCCTGTGGTAAGTGCAGCTGCTTAAATGTGAAGGACTACGCGGAGCAGCTGAGACGACTGGCTGAGCAGAAAGCCGGCAGAGAGGAGGCGAAGAAACGGGGTAGATTCTACAAGGCGCTCGGGGACGAGACAAGACAGAGGATGCTTGGCCTCCTCACGGACAGGGAGATGTGTGTATGTGAGCTGATGACAGCTCTCAGCATGACTCAGCCTACGACCAGTCACCATCTAAAGATCCTGGAGGACGCTGGTTTGGTCCAAAGCAATAGAGATGGAAAATGGGTATTCTACAGAGTTAGAGATAAGCAACGAGTATCCTTGCTGATCGAAGCTGTGGCTGAGTGAATCATTTCTTTGATGGCTGCGCTTCGTTAAGCTCATTTATCAGAGTCTTGACTCTGCGCTGGATCTCATCTCTGATTGTTCTAACCCCCTCGATTGGTTTCCCGTGTGGATCATCAAGCTGCCATTCCCTGAGCTCGTTCGGTACAACGGGGCAAGCCTCCTCACCGCAGCCCATGGTGATTGCTAAGTCAGCTTCAAGAACCATCTCCTTGC
>CAZIKD010000114.1:3976-6864 GCA_964539725.1 uncultured Candidatus Bathyarchaeia archaeon
CTGCGGGTTTACTTCCAGCGCTGATTCCTCGATGGCGTCCCTCAGACAGCTTGTTGAAGAAGGCTTCAGCCATCTGACTACGGCCAGCGTTGTGGATGCAGATGAAAAGCACCGTGACCATGGTTGATGGTGGAGAAGCGGGTTTGAAAAACTTTTTTGGGTTGCTGCTGCGGAACGCCTTAGAACGGCCCTAGCTTATGTATATATTTAAATACTTTGATATAATCAGTGAGTTGATCGAAAAATATCCGAAACGAGTTGAAAAGATGACTGAGAAGCAGGCTAAGCTCGGTTTAATTGAAAAGTATCTGACCATATGGATTGCCCTCTGCATAGTCATTGGGCTATTGCTAGGCAGATTTGCACCCGGAGTAGGAGAGTATCTTGACTCCCTAAAATTCGCCCAGATCTCAATACCTATCGGGGTCTGTCTCTTCTTCATGATGTACCCCACCGTCCTGGGAATCGCCTTCGGAGACGTGAAGAAGGCCGCGAAGAACCCGAGGCCAATAATGTTCACGGTCTTCGCCAATTGGGTGATAGCCCCAGCTCTGATGACGCTGCTCGCCAACATCTTCCTCGCGGGGCACCCCGACTACATCGCCGGAGTCATACTCCTAGGACTCTCACCCTGCACAGCCATGGTTATGTGGTGGATGCTCCTCGCAAAGGGCGACATGGCCCAGGGCCTCATCAACACCGCGGTCAACGCTGTCTTAATGATCATTCTCTATGCCCCGATGGCAGCCTTCTACCTCGGCGTCAGCGGGATACCCGTCCCATGGGACCTCATCTTCATGAGCGTACTCCTATTCATCCTCGTGCCTGTCGGTGCAGGCGCGGTGACAAGGAGGGTACTCATCCCGAGCAAGGGTCAGGTATGGTTCGACAATGTCTACCGGAAGAAGATGGGGGAGATCAGCTTCGTCGCACTCCTGATCACGTTAATAGTGCTCTTCAGCCTGCAGGGGAACATCATCCTGGGTAATCCGTTGCTTGTGCTCTTCATAGCGGTGCCAAACCTCCTCCACTACTCTATTATGATCGCCTGGACGTACCTCACTGGGTGGTTCCTCGGGTGGGATTACCCGACAGCTATAGACTGCACCCTGATTGGTTCCAGCAGCCACTTCGAGGTGGCTATAGCAGTGGCGACGACGATCTACGGCATCGGCAGCGGCGCAGCCCTCGCCACAGTCATCGGGCCACTATTCGAGGTACCCCTCATGTTAAGCCTTGTTAGGCTCGGTTTACATACCTGCGGCTACTTCCCCCGAAGAAGCGGGCCGAAGAAGGAGGAGAAGATGTTATGAGCGAATACTACGAGGCCATCGCCGACAAATTCGTCTTCAAGGTGAAGAAGGGATTACTATATTCTAGGGAAGAGGTCTGGGCGAATTCTGAGGCCGACGGAGGCGTACGGGTCGGCGTCACCGACTTCGCGCAGCGGAGGGGCGGCGACATTATCTTCGCGGAGGCTCAGCCCACCGATACCAAGGTTGTGAGCGGCGGATTACTGGGCAGCTATGAGACCGTGAAGGTGGTACAGGATATCCTTAGCCCAATCGATGGTCAGATTATCGAAGTTAATCAAACCATCGACTCGAAGCCAGAGGTCATCAATAGGGACCCCTACGGCGAGGGCTGGATAGCAATCATTAAACCAGCTTCAGGCCTCGGTGTTCTTCTCTCGGCTGAGGAGTACTTTGAGTTGATGAAAGTAAGGGTCGCCGAGGAGCTGAAGAAGATCAAGGGGCTGTGACGTTTGGGTAAACCAATACTAGTTATCCCCTGCAGCGGCATAGGGAAGCCCTTCGGCTCCATCTCCAGAGATGCTACTTTCCGCGTCTGCGACGAGTTGAGACCCGGCAAGGCGGATACTCTCTGCCTCTCGTTACTAGTTATGGGCGATGAGGAAGCAAAAGTGAAGGTCTCCACTAGCAAGTGTATAACTGTCGACGGCTGCCCGCTCGAGTGTTCACACAACAACGTGAGGCGTAGCGGAGGAAACATCGTAGCCAACTTCAAGGTAATGGATCTGCTCAGGGAGAACCGGGGCCTAAAGCCGAGGGAGGTCACATTCCTCGATGAGGATGGCGAGAAGCTGTCTAAACTGCTGGCGGATAGGCTAGTTATCAAAGTTGATGAGCTACTGGAGGAATCTGGATGAAGATCAAGCCAAAGGTAGGGGTGGTGTCCTGCAGCGGCGAGTGTTGTGGCTTGGGTACATTGAGTCGGGTGGCGACGCGCTTCGTGCTAGAGGATCTCCGCTCCGACCAGACCGTAACCATCTGCCTTCCCCTCTTCCTCGCCGGTGAGACTGAGGAGCATGGCTTCGCTAAGGAGCATCCTACGATTACGGTGGATGGCTGCGGGAAGCTCTGCGCTAGAAAGGCTGTGACCAAGTACAGCAAAGAGCCAGCTGAGGGAGTCGACGTCGAAGCCCTATTGAGTGAGTGGGGTGTTGAGCCTCCGAAGAACAGGAGGGTTCTCGATACTGAGGATGTTGAGACAGCGAAGCGCTTAGCCGAGTTGCTGGCGGATAAGGTGGACGAGATACAGGAGGCAGCCTAGGTGGCTTCGTATAAGACCCAGACGGAGTGGAAGGGCGGCCATCTAGGGGAGGTCAAATTGAGCAATGGTCCAGTCCTGCCCTTCTCCGCGCCTGCGGCTATCCAAGGCGCAGAGGGGGTGCTGACGCCGGAGGACGCCTTCGTTGCGGCGCTGAACACCTGCTATATGCTGATGTTCATCTGGAGCGTCGAGAGGCTCAAGATCGATCTAGTGAGCTACACTTGTGAGGCGGAGGGGCATGTCGAAGAGTTCTTCGACCGGACCTCCACCTTCGACCGGGTAACTCTTCGGCCACGGATTGTAGCTCGTGGATG
>CAZIKD010000115.1:0-6816 GCA_964539725.1 uncultured Candidatus Bathyarchaeia archaeon
GCGGCTTCAACAGGTGTGTGAGTTGTGAAAACACACAAATTTTTCACTTTATCAGAGTTCATCTCATTCCTTTTTAAAAGCTCAAGAGTTAGAAGGCTGGAGTGACCCTCATTCATATGATATTTTTTTATGTTGATGTTTAAGGCTTCAAGGATTTTCACACCACCTATCCCCAAGACTATCTCTTGCTTCAGGCGGTATGCCTCGTCGCCTCTGTAAAGAAAATCAGTTATTTCTCTATCACATTTATCGTTTCCTTCAACGTCAGTCGTGAGAAACAGAACCGGTATAACCCCGCCGGTCAAGCTCTCTTGATTATAAACCCAAGCTCCGACCTTGACATCACTTACTCCAATTCTAACGGTCACAGTGTCTGGCAACAATCTCATAAACTTCGAAGGCTCCCACTCCTCTGGGTATTCCAATTGTACTCCCTCGGGTGTAATCTTCTGTTTCAGGTAGCCCTCCTTACTGAGTAAAGTGACCCCAACCAATGGAATTCTCAAATCCGCGCTTGATCTAATTACGTCACCCGCTAAGACCCCTAAACCGCCGCTGTAGGTTGGTATATTACTCTCCAAGCCGATTTCCATGGAAAAGTAAGCGACTCTGGGACCTTCAATAAAACTGCGCATACAATACTCGCTGTCAAAGTAACATTGTTTGGTCAAAAACTCGCTCTTGAACTTGGTTTCATTTGTTTCCAATGACATTCCGCAAATAGGATCTATCACATTCACACTGAAACACTCTTAAGGACAGACGCAGGCCAACCTCTAATAAAGCATTGCCAATTCATAGATGCTAACCGCGATCGCACAAGTGTCCGCTTATTGATCGCCTTTGGACACGCGCTTTAAATATGTAAGTTTAATTAATAGCGCCCTTATTGTCTTCTTCCAGCGCTTTGCGCGCGACTATTTCGTAGAGTAGGCGTTCACAAAGCTGTGCACGGGGTGCATAGATGTCTAAAACAAATGTACCAGGTAAAGTCATAGGTGTGTTAACAGGTGGAGGAGACGCTCCAGGCTTAAACGCAGTGATCCGGGGAGTAACCCTCGGAGCCCATTCACTCAACTACGATGTAGTCGGGATCAGGAATGGTTGGGCTGGTCTCCTAGGGATGGGAGATGCTCATCCACTTAATCCAGAGGACGTCGAGGGGATCCATATGCTAGGGGGGACGATCCTCGGGACTTCTAGGACTAATCCCTACAAACATCAGAATGGGATACCCGAATTGATGCGCAATCTGAGCATGCATCACATCGATTACCTAATTGTGATCGGTGGAGAGGACACGCTGAGCGTGGCCAAGAAACTGAGCTCAGATGGCGTAGATGTTGTAGGCGTACCTAAGACAATCGATAACGATGTCAACTGTACAGACTATACAGTTGGCTTCGACTCAGCGCTTAACGTAGCAGCCGAAGCCATAACGAGGGTCCACACGACTGCCCGTAGTCACGAAAGAACCATCATCGTGGAGGTTATGGGGAGACACGCTGGCTGGTTAGCACTCCACGCAGGCATCGCAGGTGGAGCCCACGTAATCCTAATTCCGGAGCGACCCTTTGATCTCGAAGAGGTTTGCAGCGTCGTCAGCAAGAGAAAAACTCTTGGACTCGAGTACACAATCATCGCGTGCAGTGAGGGAGCCACACCCATAGGCGGCGACTTGGTTCTGAGAAGCGGAGAGGTGGATGAATTCAACCATGTGCAGCTGGGGGGGATAACTGAGCAACTCGCCCCGCTGATAGAGAAGAAGACGGGCATAGACTGCAAGAGCATCATATTAGGATACCTCCAGAGGTCAGGTCCCCCCTCCGCCTTCGACCGAGTGCTTGGAACAAGATTTGGATTTACAGCGGTCAAGGCAGTCGAGCGGCGAGAATTCGGCAAGATTGTCGCCCTCAAGGGCACAGAAATCGTCACTGTAGGACTAGAGGAAGCACTCGTCTGCCTCAAGACTGTCCCAAAAACCATGATAGACGATATTGAACGATACCTAAGGATGGATTAGTGAGGGGGAGATGAATCAATGTTTGTAACGACTAAACATCTTCTCGAGGAGGCGATAAGAGGAGGCTTCGCTGTTGGTGCTTTCAACATCAACAACATGGAACTCGTGCAGGGCATAGTTTCAGCGGCTAAGGAACTCGACTCCCCACTCATCCTCCAGGTTAGCCGGGGAGCTCGTGAGTATGCCGGGAGGAGGTACATCATGAAGCTTGCTGAGGCGGCGGAGGATGAGTCGAGCCTCCCAATAGCGGTTCACCTCGACCACGGGGACAGCTTCGAGCTTTGTAAATCAGTGATCGATGATGGCTTCACCTCCGTGATGATCGATGGCAGCCATGAGCCATTCGCGGAAAACGTTGAGATCACTAAGAAGGTTGTAGGTTACGCACATGATAGAGGCGTCTCGGTTGAAGCGGAGCTCGGAAGGCTCGTCGGGGAGCAGCACGACGTAGGTGAGGGGAGCCAGGCGTCTCGGGAAGCCGCTTATACTGACCCGGAGGAGGCGAAGGAGTTCGTTGAGAGGACCTCATGCGACTCTCTGGCGGTTGCGATAGGCACCTCACATGGCGCCTATAAGTTCAAAGGTGAACCCAGGCTCGACTTTGAAAGACTCAGACAGATCCGAAGACTTGTCAGGATACCTCTTGTTCTCCACGGCGCCTCCTCTGTCCTGCCCGAGTATGTTAATATCTGTAATAAGTATGGTGCGAGCATCAAGGGTTCTAGCGGTGTACCTGAGGAGCAGATACTGGAGGCGGTCAGGATCGGTGTTCAGAAGGTGAATATAGACACCGACCTCAGGATCGCGATGACCGCGGGGGTCAGGAGATCCCTGTTTGAGAATGCTGGGGAGTTTGACCCGCGCAAGTACATTAGCCCGGGTAGAGCCCTGGTTAAGGAGGTTGTGATGGGTAAGATAAGGATCCTAGGCAGCGAGGGTAAGGCGAAGTTTTTTTGAGTTCGCACATGCCACCCTACCTACGCTTTGGAGTGCACGATTGTTTAATGAATCCAACACAAATAATTTGAGATTAAGAAAAACTCGCGCTCCCCCAGTCACATTGGGGTTGAAGCCTTTGGGGGCCATCAATTTAACCCGAAAACTGGCATGCCGTGGGAGAGGTCCTAGCTAAACCACGTTCCACGGCTCACAAAGAGGTGTAACAAATGAGATGCAAAATATAGGTCACCATTCTATAAATATTATCTGTCAATAGAACCTTACCACGAGCGCGCGCGTTTAGTTAACTTTCTTTAATTTTGCATTAGTCGGCTTCTTAGGCGCGGGTCGTGCACGCGTGGGAACCTTCTTCACCTGTAGCTTCATCGACCTGGGCGCGGGTCGTGGGACGGGTTTATTCTCTGAGCCATCATCAAACGTGGTTACTTCTAGGCTCCTCCTCCTCTGGTCAAGTATCTGCTCAAGGATTGGCATGATGTTCTCTTCATCTGTTACATCGTAGGTTATTCTGACTTTTTTTGGTATTCTTATAGTTGCTACGATGTTTACTTTCCTTCTTCCTTCACCTGATTTTTCTCCCATTTCAATCATCCTTACATATCTACTTTTATTTCGATTGTAGTAGTATTCTTAGTTAATATAAATAATATGGATTATTCATCAATATGAGTACTTATTGCTTTATGCGCACGCGTCGAAAATAGGCCCAGTCTAGTAGGTTACCCCCATCCCACGCCTTCCGGTTTTGAGCCTAAATAGTGTGCGCTCTACATTTTATACAGTGGCTTCAATAACTCGGACGCGCCGCCTGTCGAGGAGCAGATTCTTTGTGGGAACAATTCACCCCATGACTAAAATCATGGGCTTTCTTGAACCCGCATCGTAACAAGCTGACGCCGGATACGTGAATAGCTCAGCAATGATTAAGATGGTTATCGCGCGCGACCGAAGTGAACCATTGAGATCTGATAGAGCGCAGTCCTTAGCATTCTCATAAGCGCGCGCCAAAATAACATATTAACCCTTGGCGGCAATTATCTTGGGGATGCCTCGCAGACTGCTATCGCGCGTGCGCCGAACATTTTCACAGTTGAGGTGGAGGGCGTACTGAACCTGAACGTCGCCGTCAAGATGCTCTTCTGGATCACTAAGAGCGTAGACGCGAGCGGCGGCATCGCCTCAGTCTCCCATGGAGGCGTCCCGTCCGGGGTCTACACGGCGAGGATCTACGGGCAGGCCGCACCGGGAGTAGCCAACGTCAAATTAATCGTAACAGCTTCGACGACGGTCACCATAGGACCCGATGGATTGTATGCCTTCAGCTACGACACAGGGGCAATATCCGCCGGCGACTTAACAGCCAGGATAGGAAACATCACGAGGAGCATCACCCTCAGGCCAGCTGGCGGACAGGACGTTGTCGCGCCTGCGGGTGGGGTTATCGAGGCGGACAGGGCGGCGACGGTGGGGAAAGAGCATAGGGGGGAGACGGTTGGGGACGAGGCGAAGATCAGGGTCATGGATCCACCTGCTGAACCCTCCCCCATGCCATACGTCGCTGGAGGCATCTTTGCCCTCGTTGCCGTGGCGATCTTGGTCCTCCTAAGGAGGCGGTTCGTTGAGGCACCCAGAGCCCAACAAACCCCAACCCATGAATTGTGGCGAACGCGATAGCGTCTTATGTCTCCTTATTTTCGCGAAGATGCGGGCACGTGAGATTGTTAATACGCGGTGCTGATCACGTACAGGTTCCAAGGCACCGCGAACCACTCCAACCCGGCGACTAAATAGGGCATAAACCACCACCGGTTCAGCTTAAAACGCTCAATCAGCCAACCCATGGCGAGGATCAGACCTGCAGCGGCGAATACCATCGAGAACCCGAATGGTGTCCCCACCCAGGGGTTCATCTCTATAAAACCCATCTTCAACCCGATAAAGGTCGACACGTAGTCCGCTGAGGTTCCTATGAGGAAGAGCCAAACAGCCGCGTGCCTCAATTAGTCCAGCCTCCATGTTCGCTAATCAACGTGAGGAATTACCTAGAAATAATGTTTCTTAACTTTCTTAATAAAGTATATTATTTACGCTTCTGTGAAGTGGGATGTATTTTTTTTAACAAATTTTATATGTTTACATATGAAAGTTCGCTCAGAAGTTTATGTCTACTAGAAAGCGAAAAAGCAGTGGAAAGGCTACGGTCGCGCGCAGGGTGAAAAAAAAGGAGGACCCAGTTGTAGTTCCAGCGGTGGTCAAGCCCGCTGCTGAAGTGAAGACTGTTCATGACACCGAGGTGAAGGCAGCTCCCGCTGTCGAGGTGAAGGCTATTCCCTATACCGAGTTGAAGGTTGAACCCGAGTATCTGAGAGCTCAGATCGAGGGTATCGACTCACAGTTGAAGATCATCGGGGACAAGATTACACCGGTGGATCTGAGGAGCATCGACTCACAGTTGAAGATCATCGGGGACAAGATAACGCCGGTGGATCTGAAGAACATCGAGGATAAAATGGTGTTCTCGCTTGACAGAGTTAACGAGATCAGTGCGCGTGCGAACGATATCAGTAAGAGTCTGGCGAATGTAGAGAAGGAGCTACAGAGCTTACGACTCCGCGCCGAGATCTTCCTCGCCTTAGGCGCCGCGGCGAGTCTAATGATTCTCTACTACGTGGTGAAGGTGACACGCATATTTTAATCGAGTAACTATGATTCGCGGTCAGTGCGCGCGGCTATAGGGGAACAGCTACGGCTCGCGTCCGTCAATAAGTCCACCCTATTAGGGGTGGGTAGTTGACTCTGAGGATACCGGCTCACTTATTATTCGGTTTCCCTCAACGTATATCTCTTGGTCGTCGCCAATCTCCACCCTCACGGCTTTAACCACGTCATCGGGAAGGTAGACGGCTGGGTGGTTCCCAACTCAGCTGACCCTATGACAAACCAAACCGCGCGCGCATAGAGCAGCGACTCCACCTCCGGGACAAATCCGACCATCACTATGCGCGCGAAAATAGCAATTATACGCGTGCACCCTTAGTAGTTGACCAGAAAAGGATTTTATCGCCTCATACCGGTTATGCTCAGGTGTACCAGTTGGACCACGAACGTGAATTATTGATGATCCCGGGACCCACGATGGTATCTCCCCGGGTCCTAAGAGCCCGCGCGCGCGTGGAGAGGTAATCATCGGGAAAAAAATCGGGCTAACCAGCAAAGCCATGCAAGAGCTTGCGAGAATAAAGGAACCAGACTATGGGTTCCTAACAGACCGAATGATCATTTTTGAGGATTTCCCCATTAAACGCTCCGAACTAATAAATAAAATGGTGGAGGCCGAAATCGCGTTCGTATTGAAGAAAGAGCTGAATGGCCCGGGTGTAACCGTGTCGGGTGTACTGCAGGCAACCGACTACGTGATGCCGAGTCTGGAGATCATAGACGGGAGGACAATCAGGGTCCCGGGTGAGCGAAGGGTTGAGAACTCGATACTGGATAACGCTGCAGTGGGTAAGGTTGTTTTTGGAGCCAGACGATGCTCCATTGATGACGTGGATCTGAGACTCATTGGATTGGTTTTTGAGAGGAATAACGAGATTGTTTCCACAGCTGCTGGCGCCGCTGTCTATGGTAACCCTGTTCAGGCAGTTGCCTGGTTGGCTAACAAGCTTTCAGGGTTCGGGGTTACCTTGAAGGCGGGTGAGACCATTATCTCTGGTTCTCTGATTGCGGCTGTTCGAGCGGATGCAGGAGATTGTTTTACCGCCACCTTTGATAGACTTGGATCCGTTTAAGTTCAAGTTCATAGCCTAAGCCAATCATTTTATATTCGCTTC
>CAZIKD010000116.1:0-2668 GCA_964539725.1 uncultured Candidatus Bathyarchaeia archaeon
AAATCGTCCATTTCCTACTATCTGATGAGTAATCATGTAGGCATCCTTTGAGCGAAAGCAATTGAACCAGTGAGCAGTTGGTAGCAATGTATTGATGCACCAATCAACACCTTCACTATTTTTCCCGCTCCCAAAAGATGTGTCTATTATACGTCGCGCGCGCTCGAGGAATAGTGTGAGTGAGGCAAGCAGTAACGCAACAGGGTGAAGTTTGTCAACGTAGCTGCAACGGTATTTATATGCGCGCGTGTGATTAATCTCTTTTAATCCTCGCGGATTAGACGAGGAGGCCCCTCACTATGGTTAAAGTTGTAGAGTATGTAACGGCTCAGAGATGTGAGTCCTTCTACATTGGTAGTTGCCAGGTTCAGGATTTGAAGGCCTGTTACGAATGTAGACAAAATATTATGAAGCAACAGGTTCCGAGAACGCATGTGCGAGATTAGAGAAAACGTATAAAACCTGAGGTGGTATACGTTGCTTCCATCTAACAAGATTGTATCATATTTCTGGCACTACACACCTGAGCAGCAAAAAGCTTGGTTTAAAGACAGCATCCCAAATTTACGTGTTGATGTTGTGCCCAAGGCATGCCCTCTTGGAGAGATATGTGAAATAATATCAGACGCTGATGTCATTTTACAGGTACCTGGCACTTACATTACCCGTGACATGCTTGAAGCCGCTAAAAAGGTAAAATTAGTGCAGTTTGTCTCCGTCGGTTATGATGCTATTGATCTAAAAGCTGCTACAGATCTTGGGGTCCCTGTTGCCAACAATCCCGGTTTCCCCTCCATACCGGTTGCCGAGCACACAGTTATGAGCATCCTTGTTTTACTCAAGCAAGCGGCTTACACCCACTCAGAACTCTTCAAGGGTAACTGGAGTGTACAAAGCGAGGTTACTGGCAGTAAAATCGGGGAGTTAACTAGGAAGACAGTAGGTATCCTAGGCTTGGGTAACATCGGCGTCGAAGTTGCGAGAAGGTTGAAGCCTTTCGGTCCAAAAATCATCTACAATAAACGCATTAGGCTGAGTAGAGAAGCTGAAGAAGCGTTGGGTGTTGAGTATGTTGATTTTAATGAGTTGATAGCTAGATCAGATATCTTGACTATCCACACACCTCTGACACCTGAAACAAATAATTTAATCAGTCGAGACCACATCGCGAAGATGAAGCGTAGTTCATATATAATTAACACTGCTAGAGGTCCGATTGTTGATGAAGCTGCTGTGGCTGATGCGCTCAGAGAAGGTAAGTTGGCGGGAGCCGCCTTCGATGTTCCTCGATATGCGGACGGGGATGTATCTAAGCTGTTGAGTACTTTTGCAGGGGTTAAGAACATTTTAGTTACCCCACACACTTCGGCTTCCTCTCCCGAGTCTGAGGAACGGTGGGTTCAAGGTTTTACTTCTAACGTAGGAAAAGTATTGAGGGGTGAAAAACCGGAGTACATCGTGAACGGGGTTTGGAATAGGTAGGGGAAAAGATGAAAGGACACTCGCAAGAACTGCTGTCGATATGGTTCTGTATCGACATCTGAAGTAATCTTGAATAGGTCTGATCTGGATTCAAGTGATCTAAATTGGATAAGCAGAGACGCGTGGCTCTTACGATCTTCGTTACAATCTGCGTCACTTACCTCGTGGAGAACTTCCTAAGAACAACTGCTTCCGCACTCACTCCTGTATTGATCCAAGAGTTAGGGATCACTCGAGGGGCTATGGGGTTTCTAATTACAGGATATTTCCTAATATATGGGATAATGCAGTTTCCTGCTGGAGTTCTAGCGGATATTCTGGGACCAAAGAAATCTATCATTTGGTTTACTGCTCTTACTATCTTGGGAGGCGCTTTATTCTGGGTTAGTTACAGATACGAGCTGCTTTTCGCGGCCCAATTCATTATGGGGGTGGGAACCAGCGTCTTCTATCTTAATGCTATCACCCTCGTGACGAGATGGTTTCCACCTCACAGAAAAGCTACTGCCGTTGGCGTCCTAAGTGCGATCAGTGGGATCGGGGCTTTTGCAAGTTACTTGGGCTTTCCACTCTCCGTTATCTTGTGGGGGAACTGGAGGACCCTCTATTTAGGGATGCTTGGGGTCCTCGCTATTAATTGGTTAATGAATTACGTTTTCATCAAGGATAGCCCAATTGATCCACCTCCAAAATTGAAGCCTCGAGGAAACGTTGTAATAGCCTTTACGCAGACTTTGAGGGATAAGCGCCTTTATCCCCTCTTTTTTGGTTACATAATGATGGGACTGAATTTTATTCTGTTCCAGTGGGCTAACCAGTATCTGATAGAGGCTAAACAGCTTACGTATGTCCAAGCGGGATTGGTTACAAGTCTTGGGACTGTAGCCGGTTTTGTTGGCTGTATTGCTTTAGGCTCGCTTAGTGACAAGTTAAAACGGCGAAGACTACCCGTTATCGTCTTTCTTGGAGTCTATACAGTCTTACTGGGTTGCCTGGTTATTTTGCCAGGTGGGCTTCCCGTTGTGGTTTATGCAGGACTCTGGGGTTCTATGAGCTTATGCGGGAGTACGTGGGTGCTATTCCCGAGCATGGTAGGTGAAGTAGTTACTCCCGAGAAGGCGAGCATTGGGTTTGGGGTTATGAATGGTTTGATGATGATTATTTCAAGCCTTTCTACACCAATCTA
>CAZIKD010000116.1:2768-3892 GCA_964539725.1 uncultured Candidatus Bathyarchaeia archaeon
GAGCTGCACCATGAAGTCGGGCAAGGGCTTGATCCTGAGTTTCTCCCCTTTGACCGCGATGAAGCCAGAAGCGGTGTCGATCTCGATCTCATCACCTGTCCTTGCCTTCCTCGAGATACCTGGGCACTCTATGGCGGCGAGGCCGACATTGAAGGCGTTTCTGTAGAAGATGCGAGCGAAGCTCTCCGCGACGACGGCGCCGACGCCCGAGTGCTTAAGGGCGAGGGGGGCGTGCTCCCGACTCGAGCCGAGGCCCATGTTCTTTCCACCGACGACGACG
Source organism: uncultured Candidatus Bathyarchaeia archaeon (assembly GCA_964539725.1). Taxonomy (GTDB): domain Archaea; phylum Thermoproteota; class Bathyarchaeia; order TCS64; family TCS64; genus UBA8941. Next base: position 3,049 of record CAZIKD010000116.1, read on the forward strand.
TCACCCTTCTGTACCTTCTTCGCAAATGCTGGGTCGATACCCTCCATGGCGTGCTTCGCCAACTCCTTTGGGTCGGTCAGCTCCAAGTATCTGCCGGGGAGCATGAAGTCGGTGTTTACGTTGTCGCCGTAATTCCAAGCCTTACCCTTTATCTTCATTAACTTACCTCCCGCGGGTCGCTGATAACTCCAGTTAACGCGGAAGCCGCGGCGGTCGCGGGTGAGCAGAGGTAGACGTAGCCCTCGGTGCTCCCCTGGCGTCCCTTGAAGTTACGGTTACTCGTTGAGAGACTAACCTCGCCGGGGGCGATGATACCGTTGTTCCCGCCAAAACAGGCGCCACAGCTCGGATTGCAGACGACCCCACCCGCATCCATTAGGATCTTGATTATCCCCCTGGCGTTGGCGGCGTCGTATACCTCGAAGCTAGAAGGTGTCACCATCAGGCGCACATCTATACTAATTCTCTTCCCCCTAAGTATCCTCGCAGCCTGCTCAAGGTCCTCGAGGCGCCCGTTAGTGCAGGAGCCTATGAAAACCTGGTCGACCTTTGTACCCACGACCTCGGTTACTGGTTTAACGTTGTCGACGGAGTGGGGACAAGCAACCTGTGGCTCGAGTGCCGAGGCGTCGATCTCCATGGTCTTCGAATATTCGGCGTCAGAGTCGGATTTAATTATCTTATACTTATTCTTGACGCGGTCCCTGAGGAAGTCGTCGGTAACCCTGTCAGGCTCCACTATGCCGGTCTTCCCACCCATCTCGATCGCCATGTTACAGAGAGTCATCCTACCGGCCATGCTCATGGATCGGATCGTCTCGCCGCCGAACTCTATCGCCATATA
>CAZIKD010000116.1:3992-6733 GCA_964539725.1 uncultured Candidatus Bathyarchaeia archaeon
GATCTCCCTACACTGCTTATGTAGGCTCGCATTTTGGACGTTCGTGGCTGGGGAGATGTGATCATTCATGAAGACGACCTTTGCCTTGTCCCAGACCCGCTTTACACCCATTTCCTTCATAGCATTGTAGGCGAGGACAGCGGTTAGCTCAGGCGCCATGGCGATGTCTATCCCCGCTTTGACGATCTCGCCCGGTTCTACGCTCCTGAGCCCAGCGTGCTCAGCGAGTATCTTCTGACTTACTGTTTGACCCATTACTCCTCTTCAGACTCCATCAGCCTATTCATACCCTTAAGGATGGCCTCAACACTCGCCATGACTGTGTCCCCGTTTACGCTGCTGGCGGTTACATGGCGGTTGTTGCGACGCATACTAACTGTGACGTCGGCGACGGCGTTCGTGCCACCGGTGATGGCCTTCATATTGAACTTCTCTAGGCTCATATCCCGGAAGCCCTTCTCGACATTTATGAGGGCTTTAATCGCAGCATCTATGGGTCCGTTACCTATACTAGCACCCGCGTACTCCTTGCCATCGATGATGAGTATCGCTGACGCAGTTGGCGTGACCGTGTTGCCTGTTACGACGACCATCTCCTTTAGTTTGACCCGCTCCTCTCCCCTGATGTTCAAGATGTTCTTTGTGATGGCGTAGAGGTCCGTGTCTGTGACGCTCTTTCCGGAGTCCCCGAGAGACTTCACCTCGGCGGTTATCAACTTGAGCTGGTCCTTGTTGGGATGGAAGCCCATCCCTTCAACCATGCTGCCGATACCATGGCGCCCAGCATGCTTCCCCGCGACAATTCGCCGCTTCTTCCCCACGAACTCTGGGTTTAGTATCTCGTAGTTGCCGTCGTGTGTTAGGAGGCCGTGGACATGTATCCCTGACTCGTGGGCGAAGGCATTGTCGCCCACAATCGGCGTCGTCGGTGGAAGGTAGATGCCGCTATAGTGCTGGATCATCTCCGATACCTCAGCGATCTTGCTGAAGTTGAGCCCCGTCGAAATTTTGTACTGAGCCTCAAGGCAGACGGCGACCTGCTCGAGACTCGCGTTGCCCGCGCGCTCACCGAGGCCATTGATTGTGACATGTGCCTGCTCCGCCCCCGCTTCGATGGCGGCGAGTGTGTTGGCGACCGCTTGCCCGAGATCATTGTGGGCGTGGGCACTCAGAGGAGTCTTTACGTGCTTCTTCAACTCGCTGAAGAACTCGAATGTCATGCGGGGCGTCATGACACCGACAGTGTCGGGGATATTCAGCATCTCCGCCCCCGCGTCCTCCGCCGCCTTGCATATCTCTATGAGGTACTCCATGTCTGTGCGGGTTGCATCCTGCGGGCTATACTCAACGCGGAGTCCGTGATCGCGGGCGTACTCTATCCCCTCAACGCTCTGCCTGAGGACCTCCTCCCGCGTCGTCTTCATCATCGTCTTGATGTGAAGGTCGCTTGTGCTGATGAAGATATGAATGTAGGGGACGTCACACCAGAGAGCCTTATCTATATCCTCCTTGATGGGCCTGGCAAGAGTTGTGATTATGCTGCTGAGGCCGAGGCCGACTATCTTCTTCGTCGCCACCGCCTCCCCCTCGCTGGAGATGGCGAAGCTCGCCTCAATTTTAGGGACACCCAGCTCGTCAAGTTTACGGGCAATCTCCATCTTCTCGTCGTTCATGTAGGTCACGCCAGGCGTCTGCTCGCCATCCCTCATAGACGTGTCGAACAAGATCACCTTTTTTGGCGGATGAATCGGGCTCCGGGCCTTGAACTGGCTCAGGTAAAACTTGTTACTTGGCATCTGAACACCGGTTATTAGTTTTGTGATATGAGCAGAGGCAGCGTTAATAAGCAAATTGAGCAACGCAGATTGCACATAACTAGACCATTAATACTCTTATCGGGCTTCGACCGCGATTTCCTAACTTGCAATACCACGTCGTCCTCACGGAGAGGTGCAACATCAACTGTGGCCAATGTGGCGGAATAAGACACCTATAGGGGATATCCCTCGATTTATCCTACGACGTGGACGACTTGGCGCGCGCGTTCGTAGAGCCAACAAGGTGACTCATCAGGGAACGTGTCCTGTGGCTAGATTCTCCTGACTACCCGATAGTTAACAACGGCTGTGAGATAGTACCCTAAAATATGGTTAGACGGCCCTCTCCACAACGCCGTTTGTGCCCCTGAACTGGCTGTTATAGAGGTGGAAGTAGAAGCCCCTCTGCCCCAGCAATGACTCATGAGTACCGCGCTCGACAATCTGGCCGTTGTTGATGACAAGCACCAGATTCGCGTTCCTAATCGTGCTGAGTCGGTGGGCAATAACGAAACTAGTCCGCCCCTCCATTAACCGTAGAAGTGCTTCCTGTATCCTGATCTCTGTGCGGGTGTCGACGTTGCTCGTCGCCTCATCGAGGATAAGTATCTTAGGGTCGGCGACGACAGCGCGAGCTATTGCGATGAGCTGACGCTGACCCTGGCTCAGATTGCTCCCGCGCTCCGTGAGCATAGTCTTGTACCCATTGGGGAGGCGAGAGATGAATTGATCTGCATTGGCTAACTTCGCAGCGGCGATGCAGTCCTCGTCAGTAGCCTCAAGGTTTCCATACCTTATGTTCTCCATCACCGTATCAGCGAAGAGGAAATTATCCTGCAGTACCGTGCCTATTTGTTTCCTAAGGCTCTCGCGTGTGACATCCCGGATGTTAGTTCCGTCTATCTTTATTGAGCCGTCTTGTAT
>CAZIKD010000117.1:0-4754 GCA_964539725.1 uncultured Candidatus Bathyarchaeia archaeon
ACCCGATAAGCCCGACGCTTTCCCCGAGGAACTCTCAGAGCGTATGGGGATGCCTCTTGGAGAAGTTATTGTGATTCTAGATGAATTAAGCAGAGATAAACTAGATGATAAGAAGGATTAAACGACGTACCTATATGAGATCGCTATCCCGGCGGTCTCACTCTTAAGCGTGATCTTTACGACATCGCCTCTCTTTGCGCCGAGGATTATTGCAATAGGGTCGTTAACTTTTATCCATGGGAACTGAAAGGGCTCTGCATGATACCTCTTATTCACCTCGGCGAGCTCCTCTTCGGTTATAATCTCGTGGCGGGGGACGAGTGCATGCTCAAAGATGTCAAAGGTTGGCAGTGTCGGAGGTATTAGCTCGATTCCAAGCTCCTCAGCACTGCTACGAGCAGAATAAGTGTATTTGCCGTCCCCAACGAGAATGCCCCTCGAGGCGCCCTCCTTTTCAACCATCTCCTTCAACTCCCTGACGTAGCTGATACCGATAGTCTTCTGCCCGAGCACAGCGTTCATCACTATAAGTTGGTTCTTTCTATCGCGTAATCTATAGACGAGCCTGTCCTCCTCGCTGACCGGTTTCTCCGTCTCGGGTGTTAGATTCCTGTATTTAATGATAAGTTGGGCGCGCTTCTCCTCGAGAGAAAGATTCTTACTCATGGAGCTTACCTCGCCTTGACCCTCTTCACAATCGGGGCCCGGACCTTCCTGAAGATCCTGTAGCCACAGTAGGGGCATCTAAAGCTAATGTATTTCTCTAGGTCCTCGAAACTCACTCGTCTGCCACATTGGACGCACTCGTAAACGGGTCCCTCAGCGGGCGCCCGCTGTTCCTTTTTAGGCTCATCGATGGACAAGAGGTTCAACCAGCATTAAGCACTCGATCAGCTTCCATTAAAACATAGCGACTGGGATGCCACGGACCATCCTCTCCGAGGATACCCCTGTGACCTCGACGTCAAGTACTCTCCCCTCAAGGGGCTCGTGTGACTCAATAAGGACCACCGGGCCATGTTTAAGGGGGTAGGCTACTAAAAGACGCCTATTTCTGTTGTATCTCTCAGCCACAACGACGCGGATAATCCCGCCGAGCATACTGTCCTTCACCATCATGTTAGCCCTCGCAGCAGCTTCGTGTATCCTTCTACTCCCAGGATCTCTGATGTTCGGTGGCGCGGAAGGGTGATCGCTGAATGTCGACATCGGGAGAGACTGAAACCTGTAGAGAATAACGCGTTCCGCTCCCTCCCCCATGCTACGATCGATGGCTTTTACTGTATCGTCGACGGTCTCCTGGCTCTGACCCGGTAGACCATGGATGAAGTAGACGTACGGCTTCAACCCCGCTTTTTTAAGCCGACCCAAGGCGGTCAGTGTCTCCCTCGGCGTCGAGGGTCTCCCCATGGCATCGCTGTGCGGCTCGGAGCCTGTTTCGAATCCGACGCTCACCGGGGTCCCCGTGAGGTACTCGCCAAGGAGCTTCGCTGCTCTCTCAGTCACGAGTGAGGCCTTCAAATTTTCGATCATGAAAGCCGCGGTGCCCTCTATAATCCTAGGTATTTCCGCTAAGAACGACAACAGCCTCTCAAACTCTTTGTAATTCGGTTCCGGGCTACGAGGATCGGTAAGAGGCTCCGGCTCCACAAGTAGATCTCTCCCGTAGTCGAGAAAGCATGGCGCACTCAGTACAATTCGGCTGACCCCTTCATCGATCAGCCTGACCACCTCTTCCCTGATTTTGCCGACTGAACGACTTTTAGGTGGACCGTATAGGCTGGGTACAGAGCAGTAGCCGCAACCTGGAGGGGTGCCGAGTGGGCAGTCATACCTCTCCGTTAGACCCCCTATCCTACAAACTTGACAGGACTCGCAGTTCCCACCAACCAAAGCCCGATGGTAGTTGCTGCAGCCCCGCAAGACCTCGACATATACCCTGGCTGAACGATAGAGCATGTATCCGCTGATTGTCCCAGTCGAGGGTATAAAACCATCAAATACGGTTCTCGGCATCACCCGTCTAAGCGGCATAACCTCGACCCCATCCCGATTCTTGAAAGCTACTCCTTTGATTCCTCGAATAAGCACCGCATCCAGTTCAACTCGCCCAAGCCCCTTATCAAGCAACTCATTAAGGGTCTCTTCACCCTCGCCGATGACCGCGAGTTCGCAACCAGTTCTTCTGATCGCCTGCACCGGGTCAGAGGTAACTGGGCCGCCAAGTACCACAGGTCCACACCTCAATTTTGTGACAATCTTACGGATTGCAGGTATATCATTCGTCATCCCGCTGACAAGAACAAGATCATAGTCTTCGGTGAATCCTCTGGCTAGGATAGTCTCAGCCTCGAAGATAGATGCGGCGATGCCTCGAGTCTCCAATAGGCCAGCTAAGGCCCTTGGCCCAGCTCCTATCGCATCTCTAGTCGCCTTCCTCTCCCCCTTACCCGCGGCAAGGGCGTCGACTATCAGAGCCTTCACATATGAGCCCACCCAGCGACGCGTGATAAATGTTCCCAGCACAGGATAGTGATAAATCGGCGCGGAATGATAGCCATAGCCATGGCGACGATCCCCCTTACCCTCCTGGCAGCCCTCATCTTATCATTCGCAGTGTCTTACATCAGCATCCCGATTTTCAACAAATTCATGAAAGCTGCTGGGATCGTGGGCCGCGACATTATGAAGCGCGATAGCGGTCCGATACCCGATATGGGAGGGCCCGGAGTCGTTACCGGCTTTGTTCTCGGTGTATTTCTTTATCTTGGCCTCGAGGTTTTTGCATTTAGGAACTCCGCCGACCTCGTTAATATCCTTGCGAGCCTCAACACGATATTGATCATCACCCTTATCGGCGTTTTCGACGTCTTGACAGCGTTGATGAAGCAGAGAGAGGGTCAGGGTATATTTGAAAAGTTAAAGAGGCGTGGCATACCCCAGTGGTTCTATTTCTTAATCCCCCTCCCCGCCGCTGTCCCTCTCATGGCGGTCAATGCGGGAGTCACCTATATGGTCCTCCCTTTCCTAGGCAAGGTCCAACTAGGCGCGATATATCCACTCATACTTGTCCCGTTAGCCGTCTTATGCTGCTCAAACGCGACGAACTTCTTAGCTGGCTTCAACGGGCTCGAAGCAGGGATGGGGCTCGTCCTCCATACATCCCTCGGCGTTTTCGCATTGATGAATAATAAACTCCCCGCAGCTTCTTTAGCACTAGCCTTCGCAGCGGCTCTGGCTTCATTTTTAAGGTTTAACTGGTACCCCGCCAAAGTTTTTCCAGGCGATCTGAACTTCACAATAGGAGCGGTATGCGCCTGCGTAACCGTCCTGGGGAACATGGAGAAATTCGCCATATTATGCTTCATTCCGTGGATAATTGAAGCCGTACTAAAGGCAATGTCAGGTTTCAGATCTGAGAACTACGGTGTCCTACAGCGAGATGACACCGTTAAGCCACGCGAATCTGAGATAAGGTCACTGACTCACCTCGTTATGAGGTCCGGTAACTTCACCGAAAAGCAGGTGTCGATGATCCTCATTGCACTAGAGGTTTTCATATGCGTCATCGCCTTCTTGGTAATCAGATACATATAGGTGTATGAGTTGAAGAAGGCCTTAATACTAGCCGGAGGTGGGGGCCACACGAGTATTGCCCTCGCCCTCGCACAGTCCTTAAAGGGGGAAGCAGAGACCTCGTTCCTCATACCCGAGGGTGATAGACTCAGCAGGGAACTATTATCCCGGTACGGACCTGTCGATGAGCTGATCAAGGGGAGGTATCCTAACACCTCCAACCTGCTTTTTCCCTTCAGATTAATTGCTTCTTTCTACCATTCATTTTCAAGAGTAAAAAAAGAGTACGGAATAGTCATATCGACGGGTAGTAACTTCTGCATACCTCCCATCCTTATCGCTTGGCTCAAATCGATTCCCATCATAAATATTGAGAGCCGAGTCGCAATAGCAAAACCATCGAAGACGGCTCGGGTTCTCCAACACTTTGCTAAAGAGACACTCCTCCAGTGGGAGGAACAAGCTAAAAACCTCAAAGGCACTTTAATCGGGCCCATCTTCCCCGAGAAGAGATATGAAGCGAAGAACCATGGCTACATCCTCGTGACGGGGGGTACCGAAGGACATAAACAGCTCTTTGATGCCGTCTCAGAACTCACCCTTGAGAAGGTAATTATGCAGACAGGGAAGGTAGATCCTACACCCTATAAGGCGAAGCATCCAAATTGGGAAATCATCGAGTACTCCACAGAGTTCGAGAGACTCGTGGCAGAGTCCTCGATAGTCGTGACGCATCAGGGAGGAGGAACTATCTTTGAAGCGATCCTCTACGAGAAACCCTTGATGATCGTCTTCAACCCCGAACTAACACGGACCGCGAACACCGAGGACATGCATATCCTAGCAGAGAAGGTGAACGCACCTTTTCTCGAGCATGCAGATTCTAAAAAGATCGAATCTCTAATCCTCAAAGCTCCCTCAAAAAAAAAGTATCTCTTTGAGAACGGTTGCTTAAAAGCCACTGAAATCATCATGCGTGTGATGAAGTAATTCGCTTTGCTCTCTCCCTTACATATATTTACACCAGCGATATCTTCTGTTACAGAGATAGAATGCTTTAGATGAAAACCGAAGGGAGCGACTTCTAACATATGGGTCATTTTTATTCGTTACTGGTTTGAAAATATTGTCAAAATCGAGCATTTTTTAATCATATAACATAAAAGGAAGCACATTAA
>CAZIKD010000117.1:4854-6698 GCA_964539725.1 uncultured Candidatus Bathyarchaeia archaeon
ATATTGTCAAAATCGAGCATTTTTTAATCATATAACATAAAAGGAAGCACATTAATGAGTTAAGCAATGTGCGGTATTTTCGGTCTAGTGATACGAAATGGTCGGGTCGCCCCGATGATACTTGACGGTTTAGGTCGGCTAGAGTATAGGGGTTACGACTCGACCGGCGTCGCCATCATAGACAATGGTGTACTACAGATTCGAAAGGACGCGGGAAAGATTCAGGAAGTCGCTAACCGCCTCCGAATAACTGAGATGAAGGGAAGTATAGGTATTGGGCACACGCGGTGGGCTACCCATGGCGCACCTAATATGATCAACGCTCACCCACATACCGATTCAAAAGGCAAGATCGCCGTCATCCACAACGGTGTTATCGAGAACTTTATGGACTTGAAACAGGAACTAATCGACAGGGGTCATAGATTCGTCTCGAAGACCGATACAGAAGTTATCCCGCATCTAATCGATGAGGAGATGAAGGGCGACATCGGGGTCACTGAGGCTACTCTCAAGGCTTTGAGGCGGCTGAAGGGCTCTTACGCCGTAGTCGTCCTTACGAGCCTCGAACCTGATAAAATTGTATGTGCGAGGCAAGAGAGCCCCTTAGTACTTGGCGTCTCAGAGAACGGCACTTACTGTGCCTCTGACGCTCCAGCGATCCGCCCCTACACAAACAAAGTAATCTACCTCAGAAATGGTGAGCTAGCGACAATTGACGTCAATGGGTACAAAATAATTAAGGTCGCTGATGGCTCACCAGTCGAGCGAAACCCAGAGGAGATCACGTGGTCCCTCGAGATGTCTGAGAAACAGGATTACCCCCATTATATGCTCAAGGAGATATTCGAACAACCCACAAGTCTGAGGACGGGGCTAAGGCTTCAGGAGAAATACGTCGATCTTCTTACTATGTTCCTCGATAGAGGCAAAGAGGTATTTTTAGTAAGCGCGGGTACATCCCAGCACTCATGCATCGCAAGTTCGTACATCTTCTCAAAGATTGCGCGCCTCACGACGTATCCTGTAGTCTCCTCCGAGTTTATAGAGCGCTACGGGTCGACAGTTGGGATAGACTCGATAATCCTAGCCGTAAGCCAGTCTGGGGAGACGTATGACACTTTAAAAGCTGTAGACCACGCCCGGATGAGGGCCGCTACGGTGCTAGGGTTGACAAACACAGTTGGCTCAACACTGACAAGGGTGTCCCGAGCATACATAATACAGCAGTCGGGTCCAGAAATCGGGGTTGCAGCGACCAAGACCTTTACCAGTCAGGTACTTGTATTGACACAGCTCGCCATGCGCTTGGCGAAGCTCCGTGGGAAGCTCTCGCAGGATGAACTCGACGAGTATGAGGAGAGCCTCCACAAAGTACCAGATATTGTTGAAGTCGTCATTGAGAAGACTTACGACAAGGTAAAAGACATAGCTGTTCAGGAGAAGGATTCGAGGCTCTTTCTCTTCCTGGGTCGGGGAATCAGCTCTGCGACGGCGATGGAGGGGAGGTTGAAGCTCCTAGAAATCACATACATACCCTCCCTCGCATACCCCGCGGGGGAAAGTAAACACGGTCCCATCAGCATAGTTGAGAAGGACACAACCTGTGTATTTATTTGCCCGAGGGGCGAGACCCATGCCGAGGTAATCGGCAGCATCATGGAAATGAAGGCGAGGGGCGCAAAGATCATCTCCATTTGTGAGGAGGGAGATAAAGACATTAAGAGAATTTCGGATGAGGTGATAGAAATGCCGAGTAGCATACCAGAACTCCTGTCACCGATTCCATACATCGTACCGATGCAGCTATTAGCCTACGAGATAGCTGTGTTAAAAGGCCTCGA
>CAZIKD010000118.1:0-6626 GCA_964539725.1 uncultured Candidatus Bathyarchaeia archaeon
TTTAAGTACATCCTTAACGACTAAATGTAAATGATATCTATGGAAGTCCTAAAGGGAGTCCACAGTATAGATCACTCCGAGGCGAAGGACCACAGCTTAGAGTCATGGGTCATCGACTGCGCCGAAGGAGTCGTACTCATCGATGGTGGCATGACCCCGCAGGCCGTTGAGAATATCGCTGCCGAGCTTAAGTTGATGAAGAAGGGGTGGAAGGATGTTAAGCTCATCCTAGTCACACATAAACACGGCGACCACATCAAGAACCTACCTAAGCTAAAAGAGGTTACAGGCGCTCCCATCAAAGCCCAAAAACTCGAAGCCCCACTCATCGAGAAGGCCGTTGGCGTCAAGATAGAGGGGTTAGACGATAAACAGGTCGTCCCTTACTGCGGGGGCATTGAAGTAATCTGGGTGCCTGGTCACAGCGAAGGCAACGCCTGCTACTATCTTAAGAAGCAAAGGGCGATCATCGCCGGAGACGTAATATTTGGTGACCCTAACTGCAACATTACAACGCCACCAGAAAGGTACTGCTTAGACGTCAAACAGGCGATTAAGGAGTTGGAGAGGCTCCTAAAGTATGATTTTGACCATATTTTATACACTCATGGCAAAGATATCATCGGTGGCGCTAAAGCCAAGGTTAAGGAGCTAGTCGACAGAACGCGTTAGCGTGGTTTATCTATACCGATTATCCTTCTTTTTTTAAAGGATCAAGATGTCAGACAACTCTATTGAACTCAGAAAGCCGAACATTGCACTCTATGCTTGGGTCGGAGCCGTGGCCTTCGCCCTCGTCTTCACAGCGGTCATCTGGCTTATGGGACCTAACCTCGAACGCTTCACGGAAACTTTCCTTACCCCTCAGGGGGCGTGGTGGTACCCGTGGCAGCTCCCCGCTAGGGACTCCGCAGGCATGTCTATAGTCTGGGGTCTCTACCTCGCTAACCAGTTCGCAATTTGGGGTCTTATTCGTTGGGCTCAGCATAACCTAATCGAGCAAAAGACCCGCCCCACAGAGGCTCTCACTAGATATAACTTAGCTGCCTTCGGAATAGTCACTCTATTCAGCCTACTCCATCTCGTACAGACACATATCTGGTTCGATGGCCTCGCAAAGGACGTTCCTATTCTCACAAGCCAAGGCTCCGTCATCATCATGCTTGCCATCGTTCTGATCATCGAGAACCCTCGCCGAGGACTAATTCTAGGGAAGAGAGCTGGCAGACCTTTCACTACTCAGGTTTCTGCCTGGTTTCGTCACAACCACATGTATGTCATTTCTTGGGCTCTCATCTACACCTTCTGGTTTCATCCCATGGCTACCGATCCCCAGCTCCTAACCGGCTTTTTCTATATGTTCCTCCTTTTCGCACAGATGTGCCTCGCATACACATGGATTCATATCGACAGGCGGTGGATCATAACCCTAGAGGCTTTCGTCGCCATCCACGGGACTATCGTAGCCTTTTATAACACCAAAGATTTTGGGAGCACCAATATTTGGCCCATGTTCTTCACCGGCTTCGCCTTCATGTTCGTCTTCACTTACATCTTTGCTCTTAAGGCTCCACGGTGGGCATACGGCGTCTTGGCTGCAGGGTACCTCGTTTTCCTCGGTTGGCTTTACGCTCCTTTCGGCTACGGGAGGAGCCTTGAAAACCTCACACGACTTGAGATGCTCTGGATACCGATAATCCTCTACGGACTTGCAGCCCTCTTCGCCGCCCTCATTTGGCTCATTAAGGGCAGATCCTTGACCAGGTCTCAATAGATAACGGTCAAGGGGATCGCACGATCCCTGCAGAGCCTTATTACTTTCGTTTTTAAGTTGGCGTAATATTCGGATTCGGGTATCAGCGCGGCCTCGAACATTGGCTTCAAGTCGGGGTAATAGATATCTAGGATACGCCGTACATCGGGCATGTTCCCACACTTTATGTTTAAACGATCAACGAGTATCCTACCAACCCTGTCAGCGAGCGTGTTAAGAAGCTCATCCAAGTGCTCGTCGCTGAGATAGGGGAGCATAGGTCCGAGGAACGCATAAGTGGGTATACCCTCCTCACTAAGAAGCTTGAGGGCGTCAAGTCTTGCTTTGACTGGGGAAGCCCCCGGCTCAAATGTCATTCTCACTCCGTCGTCGAGACATGTAATAGTGAGTCCTACCTCGACGTCATCAAACTTCTTGAAAAGGTCGAGGTCTCGTGTTACCAAGTCACTTTTTGTTAGGATGTCTACTCCGTAGCCATGTTCAAGTAGGACCTCGAGACAGCGGCGGGTTAGCTGGTGTTTGCGGTCCAGTGGTTGGTATGCGTCGGTGACGCTACTCATCATCACCCTCCCACGTGGCCTCCTCGCCGCCTCTGACTTGAGTACGTCGACGGCGTTCACCTTGACGTCGACGAATCCACCCCACCTCTCCCCGGGGTGGCCCATTCTTCTCATGAAGCGGGCGTAGCAGTAGGCGCAGGCGTGGCTGCACCCTAGATAGGGGTTGACGGCATAGTCCATCCCATCTATCCCACTTTTCCCAAGGATGCCCTTACACCTGATCTCCCCTATCTTCATATATTGACCCCATCTACCCGGTAACCTATATATAATCCGTTGGGAAGAGTTGAATCCACAGAGTAGAGGAAAGTGAACTCCATGAAGGTACTAGTCATTTACGATAGCAAGACCGGAAACACACAGAAGATGGCTGACGCTATTGCGGAAGGCGCGATGGAAGCGGGAGCCGAGGTTGCGGTAAAGAAGATCGGGGAACCCTTTCCCCTCATTCTCCTCGCCGAGTACGATGGCGTCGCCTTCGGAAGTCCCACCAGGTATGCTGACGTCACAAACGAGATGAAGGACTTTCTCCAACACGTCGAAGCATACGTGAAGCTCGGCAAGATGAAGATGAAGGGGAAGAAGGCAGCGGTCTTTGGCAGCTACGGATACGATGGGGCGTGGGTTATGGAGGAGCGTCTCAAGGGATACGTTGAGGCTCTCGGTTACAAGGTCAGCATAAGAACTTGTGTAAAGGTTGACTACGAGATAAAAACGAATCAGAAAGATAGTCTCGCGGAGTGCATGGTTTGGGGCAGAGACTTTGCTAAATCACTTCAATGATTAATATTAATTTCAATTTTTCGCGTACACGCGAATAGGGTAGAGAAATGTAAGTTAGTAGATCCAACTCCCATTTGATGCAAGTCGGACTTCAGCCATTTTCGGGGAACCCATCCACATGTAACCAGTCTTAGTCAGAGAATTGACTTGTATTCTAAACAATTTGTATCCCCCAACTGAAGGCCATTGACTCATTCTTCTCTGAGGTGTCTGGAAGAGATAATATCCTCCACCAAGGTCGGTTCCAGCTCCACTCCATGTATAACTTCCACTCCATTGACCTCGTACAGCGACTCCGCTCAAACCAACACCCTGTTTATTAGTTACATAGACGCGTGCTTCAACCCAATATCGGGTGTTAACTCCGCTACCTGAGCTGCGTCCCCTAATCTCGATATAATCGCCATTAATTTTCTGCCAAATTAAAAGTGAGGGCAACTTAATTTTTACATAGTTACTCCATACATCATTAGCATTTTGAGCACGTATCCATATATAGGTTGTAGTAGGGTATAAATCGCTCTCGGCGACGGTTGCCACCAATGCTTCTACTGGTGAATCAAAGGCGCCATCAACTGCGTTCATACTATGTGGAACAGCGCCGTTGGGAATTGTGGTTGATGAATCTGAGACATAATACTCTGCTAGTTTTATGTTTTTATTATCACCTAAACGATCATCGGCGGTCGCTGTTATGATGTAATTATTACCTGAGGGCGTGTATTTTTCAGTGTAGACTATTGGAGTACCTTGTGGCGGCGAGACCTCTCCATATGTACTTACAGTAATTCCGCGAAAATCTGTGGCAACAACCCTTAAAACGGGTCGAAGTTGACCAAGGAGCACGTCAATGAATGTCAGAATATCTGTTGTTGATGTGCCAGCTTTAACAATCACATCCGGAGATGAAAAGTCGAATTTCATATGAATTAAATACATTTCTGACCAGCCGATATTCAGCCAAGACTGGCTTCTATCCCCACCATGATAAGTCAAATAATAAGATTTCACTTCATTTAACTTGTTAATGGCATTAGTTTTATACTCTGGCAGAATATAACTTGATTGAGGTATAGCATTTACTTCTTGTATTAAATTATCTAGATTAACATCAATTTGATTATATCCTATTTTACAATCAATTATATATTCACCTGATACATATTTTAACGAGGTTATACTTATTTCTGTTAAGTCTCTGTATAATGATGTACTGTATTTAGCGAAGTATAATTTAGTTAAATCTTTATTTAAGTTATTTACCTTATTGTTATTTTCGTTTGTTAAATCTAAAGTAAAGGTCATATTCTGACCGTCGGTATCTAATAAGTTTTTAATTGTTGCATTAGTTTCAACTATTACATTGTATTTAAGGCCGTGAAAACCATAATTTAATAGATCAATTGTTACGTTTGTTTTAGAAACTGAATATCCGGTTCTTGTTGTGGGGTTTGTCCAATTCAATACAAATTTAGGCTCTGAATATTGTAGGACCAACCCTGTAGCAGGATAAGTCTGTCTAGTATTATCTTTAAAAATTTGGAGTAGAGTATCACCTCTATCAATGTCGCTTTCAGTTAAATCGAGTTTACTCCAATCATGATATGGAGAAGGGGCAGCGATTTTTTCCCTATGATTTAAACTTTTGGTAATATCTGCCAAAGCAATCGCTGTCGCGCCTTTACTGCTGGAGGCTACTTGTGTTATGATTTCTCTAAAATTAGTTTTTGACAAAGTATTAGCTGATAAATATGTTGACATTAAAACGGTAGAAACCCCAATTAACGCAATTGCTATAACAAGAGTTGATACGATTACAATGGACCCTTTTCTATTCATCGACTTACTCCCTCAAGAGGTTTCATAACAGTTACCTGTATCAAAATTACATCATATTTTACTTCTGACGTGATTCGATCAGCAATTGATTGATAAATAGTGTCCAGATCTTGTGCTGAAGGAGCTTTGAAGTAGCCATCTGTTTGAATCGTCTCCAGCAAAGTTTCATTTAGATAGTCGGATGCACCGAGGCCAATCGTGAATATTTTTATCCCCATGTTTTTAGCGACTTCTGCTTTATCTATTGCATATTCAGCTCCGAGTCGCTCATTTTGACCTCCAGGATTGCCGTCCCACCAATTCGCTTTACCATCGGTTAAGATAATCATTACTTTAAAACTATCAGTCCTACCATTATTTTGATATTCAATATTGGCTTTATCTATCCCACCCGCCAAATTGGTTGATCCTGAAGCCCATAATGCATCAATTTTCGTTTTTACATAATCAAAATTACCCGTTAAACTTGAATCTATTCTAGAGTCGGTTGCAAACGAAGTTAGACCGGCTTTATCTGCAGTCACATTAAGTCTATTAATAAAATTCTTTGCAGCTAGTTTCGTGTAATATATTTTTGGTTGGGGATCACCAGGTATATACCAACTCATACTTCCGGATCTATCCATTATTAATATAATATCAATTAAAACATTAGTTTTTTGCACTATAGGATAGGAAAGAGAATATACGCCTTGGATCGATTCAGCGTATAATTCTCCTAACTTTGTAACGTCATTAATGTTGGTTACGGGTTCACCAATTGTTGTATTTGAAGTTAAACTTTTAAAAGTCACGTTATAATAAACATTTGAAGGAATAGTTGATCTTATTATCTCCTGAATCTTTGTTTTCCAAAATAATTCATCATTTTTAATACTAATTAAAAGTTGGTCATTTTCTAAAACATTTAATACATTATTTGCAGTATTTTTTAATTCAGCATCATTTTGAGTTGAAATAAATGAGCTTGATTTAGAAAGGAAGGTATAGGACATCAGGATTAACCCACAAGCGATTATTGCTTCCAGTATTCTCATTTGACCCTTTCTTCTTTTCATTTTTTATCAACTCCACCACATTTTAAACTTACAAAAATAATTTAATCCATCTATTTCTATAGATCTATATACTATTTCAACATTAAAACCTTCATCTATTCCTACTGAAGTTATTACTTTTTTAATTATATCACTAGATATATTTGGCCAAGTATTCACAGATTTAACACTTAGTTGATCACATAATACTAATAATGAAGTTTTTTCACCCGAACCAGCGAAATTTAAAATACAATTGCCATTTATATCAGTCATGGTTTCTCGGAAAACAGAGTTTTGAAGATTTCCGTTTATGAACGCATAAACTTCTGTAGAATTAATACTTGTATAATCAGTATAAGCTCCCTTAATTTTAGCTGTTGAAACAGGTATTCCCCATTGATTAGTAACTGTAATTTTAAATATTTCACTAGTAATATTCTCAATAGATATACTATACATTGGATATATCTCAAGAGAGATATAATAATTTTTACTTAGCCCAATTCGATCACGAAGTTCATATGCTGGAAGATAATTACTGGAATCATTGTATAAACTATTTATTTTTAATTTATCAAGTTGATATGGTTTAATTGCATTTTCTAAAGCGAATCCTATAGAGTCTGGTGG
>CAZIKD010000119.1:0-6604 GCA_964539725.1 uncultured Candidatus Bathyarchaeia archaeon
GAATCGTGGAGTATATCAAGCGTTGTTTGATGTGAAGATATAAGCGCGTTGATGACGTTCAATCCATCAATTCGAGTCGGTTCGGGTCTCACTAACTGCGCATACCGTTTAGCAACGCAGGTTCGCATATGTCGAGATAGGCTCGACCTCGGGACCCCCATCAGTTCAGCTGCTTGTTTTTGTGTGATCTCGCTCGCTATGATCTGACGCTCGTATTCTTGAAGGTCAGGATGCCGGCATACTCCGCAGCGAGGGAAAAATTTGACCTTCTCCCGATGTATCACATACTCTGCTTGTTTTTCACTAATGCCGACTAATTCCGCAAGCTCTTTTGCTTTGACTGCCTTATTTTCAGTCGTGTGTTCCACAATTTCGTCGTTAATTTCGGCTACCACTGACTACCTCCTTAAGGGTTGGGGTGAGTTACATACATCAGATATCTTATCATTAAAGTGCTCATGTAATATAATATTTATCTTTAATCGCGAGCACTTTATGGTGGTGACGCCGTTTGCAAATAAATGAGCTTATTGCTGCACTCGAAAAAATTGGAATTAACGGTGGGATCCCGCAAAAAACAATAAAACGATGGGCATATCAAGGCATTATAAGCCCACCGATTCCACCAACACAGAAAGGCAGAGGCCACACGGGTGATTGGGAAGAAAAATCGTTATTGCAGGCCGCAGGGATATGGGCGATGCAGCAAGCGAGCGCTTCACGACTCACAGTGCCTGAGATTTTGAATTTACGAATAATGGGCGACGAGATTCATAAGAGAGGGCGCTGTAAGTGTATTTATCCAAATCTCAACAAATTAATAGAACAGAGTAGCCCATTACAGAGTCTGCGTTTGCGTCAAGATTCGGTCGACCTGGATGTACCTATAGAATTAGTCGACATAGGGTTTGATGTGTTCGATGACAATCCGCGACACAATGTACTCTATGCGACCTACGTATGCGCGAAGGAGAAAGCATGGCATAGCATACATAGTTCTGAGACGTGGCCTATAATGAAGCCGGCTTGGACTTATTTGTATTACGTCGAAGTACAGAAGGACATTGAAACACCCGAGCCGTATCCCCAGATTGAGTTATCGTATAGCCTTCTTGAAGAAGCTAAACAAAATAAACCATTTTTCTTCTTCGATGGTCGTGATGCTCGAGCGGTGCCTGAATATCAACATCCACGTGGCAGATAAACAGACATAGATGTAACAAGTCGAGGTAGGTATTGTTTGATGTTTCCATTTGAGTGCTAGCAGCAAGCTTCATAAGTTACGACATGCCCGCCGTAATCATAGCTGTCTTATAAGTCTGAAACGAAGCCTAAAAATCAAAGGAAATCGAAAAAAGAAATAATTAGCTAGGAGATAAACTAGACTTGTTCTAGCCTACGATCGTCTCGGCTAATAATTAACCGGTTTTTTTTAAGACTTGCAATGTCCAAAAACAGAAACTTTTAGAAAGTGAAGAGCCAATATCTAACAGTATTTTAGCAGAAGGATAGGCAAATGGGCAACTCTTTACGTGTTTTTATCAGTTATTCGCACGAGAACATTGAAATTGCCCTAGAAATCGAACAGGCACTAAAAGCTATGGATCTTTCACCGATGTTCGATCAGAATTTTGCATTTGGCCTCAGCTTTCACGAGCAAATAAAGATGTTAATTGCTCACGCGCACGTTTTTCTTCCCATAATCACAGAAGAAACAAGCAAACGAGGTTGGGTACATCAGGAGATTGGATATGCAATGGCTTTAAACATCCCAGTCCTGCCAGTAACGGTTGGAACGAAGCCAGGAGAGATGTTGCATACCATCAATGCTTTGAAATTAAGCGAGAATCGTGAAGAACGCTTAAATGAGATCGAGCGCGGACTAAAGCACGAGGTATTTGATAAACTCGTTGACGGATATAAGGAACAGAATTTTGCCCTATACGAGTCGGCGGAGTTTACCGAAGACCGCGCGGAAATGATGGCACGATATGCCAAAGAAGTGCTCAAGTTAGGCGACTACGGATTAGTCCGACAAAGAGGTGGCTTAAGTTCATTTCACATACCTGAAATCGTCATCGACGACCCTGTATGGAAGGAGCGTTATGGAGACGTCAATAGAGGGAAATATCATTGTAGATGTCAGCGAAATGAACGCATTGCTCTTGGGCTACACGCTCGAGAAAAAGGATGCCGACTTATAGTCAATCCGTGTATCACTTACGAAAAGTACGGACCAGCTGCGAGAATAGTCCGACTTCAGACGCTCCTCGGCTTCCTAGAAAATAAGGAATACGATAAGGTCGAAATAGCATTTAACACGCACATGAACGTAGAAGAAAGCGTTACAATCGTCGGAGACTGGTTCGCTGCTGAATCTGTTTCATCTATAATAGGTCAGGGATTCCGGCAGACTATTTTCACGCGGCACGCTCCGAGCATGCACTATAGAATAAATCTCTTCGAAGCGGAGTTTATGAAGTGCCTAAAAGACCAGGAGTGGACAGCTGAGTCATCTAGAGCTCTAGCCGTTGAAAAACTTAAAGATTTGATAGAAAGCTTGAAAGAAGAAGAAAAAGCCAAATCTGATAGAAATCTCAAGGGCTCAATAACAAATCGGAGTAACTTGTGTGGTTAACGAAATTAGAGAAGATAACATCAACCCATCTGAAACGCTAGGGCAATACAAATTATTAATTGAGAATACGCCGCCTTCTGAAGAACTCGAGCAGTACAAGCTCTACGTTCAAATGGCTGACAAGGTGAGCGAAAGGCGAATCCAAGCAAATACGTTCTACATCACGTTGCTAACAGGCCTTTTTGCCCTGCTCTCCATTGTTGTGGAGCGTGGTCTCCTTTCTGATGCTCAAGCATATTTGTTTACAGCAGTGGGAATGTTGGGCATATTGCTCTGCTTTATCTGGGTCGTCAACATTCGGTCTTACAAGCAGCTCAATTCGGGCAAATTTAAGGTCATTCACGAGATGGAGCAAGATTTGCCGTTCCGCTGTTATGCGCGCGAGTGGGAGATCCTTAAAGGAGGAACCGAGCGTAAAACATACTTCCCCCTTTCGCACGTGGAGCAGTATGTCCCCATCTTGTTCTCCATCCCCTACCTCGTATTAGTTCTCATCTCGATTCACGCATTGATGTAGTGCAGATAGTAAGGTTAGAGAGATTAGGCTCGTTGTTGAAGCTACCATCTCGAAAAAGCTCTCCCACGTTGTTAGAGCAGGATACGAACCATTTGAGATGTGACGATTGGTACACGTCGAACAGCGAGGTATACAAAAGCAGGTTGTAGCCAGACCATCGTACGGTTTGCCTCACGCGGCCTCAGCAGGAAAAACCTGTTCAAAGGGTATCTCCACCATTGTTACCCAGGCCCATTCGATCCAAGGTGCATTTGTTCCGTGAGCGCCCTAGAAAACGAAGTGCCAGTATTCAGGCATTTTTTCCCCTTGTTTATTAGGGAATATAAAGCACCATTTTAAGAAATAAGTCTTGTGATGCACTAGATTAACAATATTGACTTATTTCGTCAATTAGATCTCGTTTTGGCGGTAAATACAAAAATCACGTCGAAGTGGGTGTGATGGTTTCTTTCTCACTCGCCACGCTTCGATCTACGAGCCGATAGCCATTGCTCCGATGAGGAAGACGTGCAAGGCAAAGGTAATGACGCGCAGCCGACAACTTTTTAGCTGCGCTAGCGTGTTCTTACGTGTTTAATCCTTTATCGTTAACAAGGAGGTGATTTAGTGAAAAAAACCGCTATTATGCTGATCGGTGCAATCCTGATTGTCTCCGTGCTGTCGTCAGGCTGTTCATTCAACGTAGGGAATGTAAGTCCTTCTCCTACCACGACGACGACATACACAAGTCCGAGAGGCTATTCGATTGCTTACCCCTCGGATTGGGGTAAACCTGATGTGCAAAACAATGGCGCTCTTGTAGCCTTTTTAACACCGACAACCAACAAAACGGAAAACCTCAACATACAGGCTTATAATGTGACAGCACGCGACACGCTCAGCAACCTAACGTCTACCCTGCTCTCAGAGAATAATGAGCTTGCGAATTTCACATTAATTGAGTCGGGAAACACGACCCTTGGAGGTAGTCCAGCGTATAAAATCGTCTTTACCGCAACATCGTCAAGTGGAGACAACCTAAAAGCGACCCAGATATGGACTGTTAAGGATGGTAAAGAGTACATAATTACGTACAAAGGTTCTCCTGCAAATTACGACGCTTACTTAAGCTCAGCGCAAAAGATGATCGACTCGTTCCAAACAAAGTAACGATCTGATAAGTAGGCCTATGGCCTGCTTCCTCTTTTATATTTCATTAAACGGAACTTATGCATAAACTTCCTGCACATCTTGGTCATTTTTTAGATGCTTACAAACGCTTTTTCCCTAGTTTTTCATGCTGACTTTACGTTGACACGAGCTCGTGCTTTGCTAGTTGAGCTCTACAGGGTGACGAGATAGACGGTATTGTTGCAGAGGCGGAACTTTTAAGCCAAACCGGGCCGTTGTATACTTTTTGGCTTTATTTTTTGGCCACGTGCTAAAAAAAGGAGGTGATACCTGTTATGACTAAGACTGAAGATGCAACGGCCCTTGCAAAACAGGGGTTCGGCTGTGCGCAAGTTGTGTTCTCGACTTTTGCACCAGACTTCGGGATTGACCGTGACACAGCGCTTCGGCTATCGCAAGGATTTGTTGGCGGCATGTCCCAAACGGACAATATCTGCGGGGCGGTCTCTGCTGCGGCCATGGTGATCGGGCTGCGATATGCCAGTCCACGGGCTGATGACGTCGAAGCGAAAGGCAAAACTCTCGCTACGGTCAATGAATTTATGCAGGAGTTTAAAAAGCTCCACGGTTCAATAGACTGCACAGACCTGCTCGGGTACAACCTGTCAGACCCCCAACAGCGTGACAACGGGAGGAAAAACATACCGATGCGCTGCCCACCGCTTATCGGGGATGCCATCCAACTCGTTGAACAAATGATATAACAGGCCTCTTATTTAGAGCAAAACGCGAAAAAGCCAACAAAAAGGGTGGAGTCGCGTTCATAAGAACGCGCGCCATAAGTAGTGCAGTTTGCTGACGCGGTTCCTAGGGCGGTTACCACAGCTAGGACTTTGGCAACCTGCTTTCTAAACATAACCCTATCGATATGGCTCACTATGTTTGACATGAAACAGGAAGGAGGTGACAGTTACGGTGAAAGAATATGAATGTGTTCAAGTTGATCATCACAAGGACGTAGGCAAGACGATTGCAGAATGGCAAGGAAAGGGTTGGCTTTTTCACACGTATGCTTGTGCACACGCGGGTGTTTTTGGACATATAGTCTACCACTACGTGCTGTTTGAGAGATGAAATGAACCGAGAATGTCGTCCTCATATCACGATACGAGTAGCCCCACGTTAAATCCGTTTCCTGGTTTGCCGTATTTCGGCCCTTTGCCGGTTTGCAGTTTTATAAAATTGTATAGCACCTTTGTGTGCTGCCATCGATAGTCTCAACGATGCCCTCGTTAATGAGCACACGGGCGCACTCGTTTTCTACGGAACGTGCAATCCACTAAAAAGTAAAAAATTGCCTTATTTTTCGATGTAGAGCCGTAATAGCTATCTTAATTACCCTGATTGGAATCCTTCGGGCATTACCGCCTCTGCATCTCCTGCTGAGCAGTTGGGAACAGCAGCCATCAAATTGTGCATTCGTTCGAACGGTACTGTCACGAACAGGATGTCCGGCCCAAATCCCTGCTGTTTTCGCGCTGTCCAATCGCCCGTCGATATGTTCGTGCAGCCAGTCACTACGGGGTACGTTATAGTGCTATGACATAACGCTCCTATGACCTGTTGTTGTGGCGGTATGCCATCCCAGTAGGTATCCAAGGTTATGAGGCGACACGCTTGTTCCGGGTTGCACTGAAACAACACGAGGTCAGGTCGTAGCGTTGTTTTTTCAAGCGGACATATCACCAGTCTGTCTGCCAACCCTGTCGGCGGTTGAACGGTTAGTCGTAACATTCGCTCGAAGGATACAATCGTACTGGTGAGCTTCTCTCCTTTGGTCAGGAACCGCTGAAGTCTCCTTTTCTGTTGTCCCTCAAACTCCGAGAAACCGCAATACCTGCTGCCGCCGGGGCAGGTCTCTACCTTTGCGTCAATAACAAAACACGCACCTTCCGCTGCACGTTTCAATGCCTGACAAATGGACGTTTTTTCGTACAGGCCGTCCGAAACGTCGTCGTTCGTGAACGTGATTGCCAGCGGTTCCTTTGTTAATCCCAGCACCCTTTTTAACAGTCCTGCTTGTTCGTTGAATTCCATATACCCAGCTCCTTCGTGTGTTAATCAACTCTGAATATATCAATTTAAGAGGTACTAATAGTTCCAATAGTCCAAAAGCGTGCCCTCACGCCCACACAGTCACACGTTTCCAATACTTCACGTAAACGTCAGACACGTGTTCAGGCAGCGGATGCTTATAGTGCGTCCAATCGATCGAACTACTGTGGTCATCGAACCATACGATGGTTGCCCTGATAGTTGAGTTATGCGAGAGCGTAAAC
>CAZIKD010000120.1:0-6535 GCA_964539725.1 uncultured Candidatus Bathyarchaeia archaeon
TGGCGGCAAACACGGTAGGATACAAGGCAGCCAAGTCTTCAGCCAAGAACGCACCCTACGAGTGTCCCCCCGCGTACACCCTATCGCGCGCGATCATTTCAGACGCTTTTAATGCCTCTGAGGAAAAGGGCTAGCACGAACCCCGCAACGAATCCGCCTATGTGAGCCATATAGGCGACGCCGCCCGTCTCCGATGACTGAGCTATGGAGCCAACTCCGCTGAAAAACTGCAGAACAAACCAGAACCCGAGCACGATGAATGCGGGCATCTGAGTAACAACCCGTCCCAGCAGCACGTTGACTCTTCTCTGAGGAAACATCAGAACATAGGCGCCAAGCACACCAGCAATCGCCCCGGAGGCCCCAAGGTTCGGGATATCAGATCCGAGGCTGAAGGCGAGCTGCGAGAACGTGGCGGCGACTCCGCTTAGCAGGTAGAAGATGATGAAGGGTAGATGCCCGAATCGGTCTTCAACGTTGTCACCGAATATCCACAGGTAGAGCATGTTTCCCCCGAGGTGAAGCCAACCTGCGTGCATGAACATGGATGAGAGGAGCGTCGCAGAGTCGCCGAGGAGGTTGGCTGTGAAGCGGCTGGGGATGAAGGACCACTTCATGATGAAGGCGTCTCCGCCGGTTAGCTCGACTAGAAAGACCAAGACGTTGATTGCGATCAGGGCATATGTTATGAGTGGGAAGGTTTTACTGGAGCTGTTATCGTCGCCTATTGGGATCAAGGGCTATTCAATCTTCATCGGTGTGCTTGGCTATTTGAGTGTGCAGGATAAAGCACATGCGTGCGCGCGATAGATCTTTAATTTAACTCAACCTCTTGGAATCTCTTATACGTTAACCTTTTGTATGGGTCGCGCGAGCGTTCAACCTTTACTCGGTGGAGGGTGTGCTTGGGTTCTATATAAATTTCTAAACAGCCTAGCGCGCGTTCGAACTCAAGATCGATAACTACACAAACGCGATTAGCGACGATATCCCTGCGTCGTCGAGCGTGCGCGGTATAGATACAGCAGCATAAGAGCGTATATGCTTGCAATAAGCCATAAAAGGGGAACGAGGAATAGGTTTCAATGAATATGAGTTATTCTGTGCACAAATACCAGCCAGGTGACGAAGAAGAGATCGTCAATTTTTTATGTGAAACCTTCAAGGGCTGGCCACATTTTGACCTTGAATGCCCCCCTATAGATCACTGGAGATGGAAGTACGTTGACAACCCCCCGAAGCTTACCGTCGCAACTCTGGCGAAAAGCGAGGGAGAGATAGTCGGGTGCTTTTTCGGGTTACCCCAGTGGCTGAAGATAGGGGATCAGAAGTTACTGAGCTGCCAGGGGGTGGATGCCGCCACTCACCCCGCCTACAGAGGGATAGGGGTCTACAGCAAGCTCAGAAAATATAAATTTGAGTTAATGAGGGGCACAGCTACCAACTTCTACTATGTCGTCAGCTCGGATTCACTGCTGATCGAAAAGAACAAGAGGGAGGGGCGACCGGCTCTTCCGTTTATTTTAGAGCAGTTGATGAAGATCCGTGACGTAGATCTTCACCTGAGGACGGTCTCCTCCGAGAGGAGCTTCGTCAAGAAATTTGGTTACCGCACATTGAGAACCATAAATAGGCTTAAGGGATCTGCGAAGACCTCCAGTAAGATCCGTGATGATTTCAAGATCACTGAGGTCGACAGATTCGACCAAAGGATTGATGGGTTCTGGTCCAAAGTCTCTACCCATTATAAACTCATAGTTCAACGCGACGGAGATTACCTCAACTGGAGGTATTGCGACCTAAGGGGTGGAAAATATAACATAAGAGTAGCTATGGCTGATGGCCAGATATTAGGGTACATGGTGCTCAGGGTAAACAGTTATGTCCCAGACTACCAGACGGGCTACATCGTAGATCTTTTAACGTTACCGGATCGTCCCGATGTTGTCAGCGAACTGGGAAGACACGCGGTTGAGTTTTTCGATCGCAGGGACGTGAACATTATACAGGTAAATGTGCTGAAAAATAGCTTAGCTGAGCTACTTTTTCACGGCCTGGGCTTCGTCAACTATCCGGTTAAGCCTTTCATGAATTACGCTGCTGAGTATAGGAACAATTATCTGGATGAGCTCAATCTACGCGATGTTGAGAAAATGCATTTTTCCTACGGAGACTATGATTGGATCTAATCCGCGCGTGTCATCCTATGTTGTCTGCTGCTCTTCGTCTTTGCGTGCGCGATATGCATGTTTACTACTGTCGCCAAGGTTGTGTTCGGCATAGGAGTCGTAGGGCTTTTAGGTGTACTTTGGGGCATCCTGAGACTCACTGGACGCATATAAAATTGGTCGCATGCGACCGGATCGATTTGTTGACGTGCGCCTTAAAACGGATTATAATATAGGTTGAGGCTCCATTTTGCTTATACATAAAATAGATAATAATTATTAGAGCATAAGATGAGCTCCGAAGATCCACGAGTGCGCGCGATTCTGAATAAGAGGATGCCAATCGCGCGCGTACACACTAATGAAGTTATTGGAGCGGTTAAGTCTGATGCCGTGGTGAGGTCTGGCCCCGATTCGCGCCCGCCGGTGGACCTGAGAAGCATCGAGAATACTACGGTGCTTGAAAGGGTCAATGAGATCAGTAATAGTCTGGTGAGTGTTGAGAAGGAGTTGCACACCTTGTCCACAATTTTCAAGGTTGTCCTCGGCGTAGGAGTCGTGGGGCTCCTAGGTGTACTCTGGGGCGTCTTGAGAATGGCTGGACGCATATAAAATTAGACGCATGTTAGATTGCGCAACGCGCGCGCGATTCTTTGAGTTTGGGTTAGGCTCGCCTAGCTGGTTACATTTCCCCTTTTTTCTGTCTTAGCTAGGAGGGAAGAATAAGATTTGATACGATCTTACTGCATATCTGGCAGCTTCAGCCCTCTTGCCCTCAGCTATCAAAGATATTGCCTTATCAAATTCCTCCTTAGCCCTCTCAACTTTGCTTCCTTTAGAAGTTTCGATCAGTTGTCGGGACAGCATAATGAACTCATCTAGAGGATCGCTGTTCAGAAACTTTATGGAGGCATAGTAGGCTAACACTTCAGGCCATCGGTCATCCGCTGTTTTTCCTGGGAACGGTTTCTTCTCCTTTGAGATGTCGGCAAGTTTAGCTCCGCTGGTTCTCAGTTCTTTCAGGACCTCGTTTAGATTAAACCTAGAGACGGGTGTTGGGTCGATTCCTCTCATCTGCTTGTGGTAGAAGAAGTGGTATATTGACTGCACTCCAGAGATCAGGCCTTTACCGCTTCCTCCGGCGACTGCTATCCCTAAAGCTGGTTTGCCATTGGCGTTGGGGACTGTTATCTTAACTGTATCCATAAAATCCTTGGTTAAACCATTTATGTCTCCCCAATAAACTGGGGCGCCGAGGATTATCGCATCCGCATTCTCACAGAGAATATTCAACTCTTCGGAGCAGTATTGAAAAGCCTCTTCTGAATTTCCTGAGCCCGTAAAGGATCTAATATTATAATCTACGAGGAAAACCTTCTTTGTATCTACGCCCCTTGATTTAGCTCCCTCCAAGGCTGCATCAACCAAACTGTTTGTCCTGCCATTCTTTCTAGGACTTCCAACAATCCCTATAACGATTATTCATAACACCAATAACTGAGAGTTCCTAATCGAGATATAAACGTCGCGCGCGCGATTCGGGTTCAAGAAAGCGTGCGCGCTGGCTCATCAGTAGGCATAGCTTAGGGGAGCTTCCTCCCAGCCTTCTTGAAGTACTCCTCGATCTCCTTCTTCTGCTTCTCAGGTATCATTCTCTCGAAGGGCCAAGCAGCTGCCTCAGCGACATAGCGTGTGAGGAACTCCTCAGCAAAGGCTCCGTGGGTCCTCAGCGCCTCGGGGCTAAGCCACTTTTCCTCGTCCTCCCTGCTGTGCATCAACAGGTTCGTGGGGGTGTCCCTGCTAAGCGACACACTCGGGACCCCAACAGCGGAGAGGGATGTCCCATCCGATGAGTAAACCGCATCAGAGGTGTTGAAGACTATCCCCTTCTCCTTGGACAGCAGCTTCACAGCCGCTGTCAGTTCTGGTGGACCGAGGACCTTGGCGGTGTTTGTGCCTATTAGGCCACCGTGGACATCGAGGTTAATGCAGAGGACGGTGTTTTCGAGCTCCGTGGAGGTCTCCTCATTCGCCTTCTTCGCCGCCTCGCTCGCCTCCCTGAGCCTCTTCGCGTACTCCCTGCTCCCAAGCAGCCCAATCTCCTCGCAACCCCAAGCCACGAATCGCATCGTCCTCTTCGTCCCCCTCAGCTTGAAGACCCTTGCAAGCTCCAACATGATGGCGGTGCCACCGGCATTGTCCCCAGCGCCTGAGACCTCTAGGACGGTGTCGTAGTGACCGCCGACTACTATTATCTCCTCGGGTCGTAACGTCCCCCTGATGTCGGCGACGACGTTTTGGGTCCTTATATTCTTCTCCTCGGTCACCGCCTTGAGGCGCATGCTCTTGACCCCAGACTTGACTAGCTTCACGCCATCCTCGAAGGTGACCCTAACCATGGGTATGTCAACGTACTTCTTCCTGTATGTTGGGCTCCCCCAGAGATTCTTAGCCATCGCTCCTGGCGTGGACTCGATGATTATCATCCCTGCCGGTTTGTATTTCTTCATCTGGGCGAAGGCGCGGTCCCTGTTGGCGGGCGGTCCGGAGGTGATGATGATCTTCCCCTCCACGTCAGTCGTGATGTACTCCTCATCGTATGAGTCGAGGTAGAGGAGGTCCCCCGTTACACCCCCCGCGCCTGTGCTGCCTGAGAGTGGCATAACCTCGCACGCAACCTCCGCCTTGTATGGCTTCAGCACCTCAAGCTTCTTCGCTATGACACTCCCCGTGAATGCGTCGAACTCCTCGATTCTGGCGTCGAGCCCCAGCCTCTTAAGCTCTGATTGTATCCATTCTGCGGATCGCCTCTCCGCATCTGTTCCGCTTGGCCTCGACCCGATGTCGACTGCGAGTTTCTTCATGTACTCGAAGGCTTTCTCCCCACTGAAATTCAAAATAGGTTCCTCCACCCTTGATGAGGGCTTTCATCATTAAGAATTGACGCCTCGTGTCCCATTTTTTTTATCCGGATTCGCGCGCGCGATCAGATGGGTTTGGATCCTATATCCTGCGCGAACCTGAGAAGATACCCGTCAGGGTCTTGAACGAGGAACTCGCTCTGCCCATAAAGAACGCCTCCTCCCCTATACCAGCTCACAGCTAAGGGACGAAAAAGCCGAATCCCGCTTGCGCGTAGTGACTCAACAAGGTTGTCCACATTCTCTACGGAGAACTGGAGGTTGATCCCTCGGCCATATGGTTGCTCAAGTTCACCCGTCGCCCAGTGGCCATTTGTCTGCTCGATCATGATCTGTGAGCCTTGGAATGAGAGGTAGATAAAACCATCCGCGGGACGCTCATACTCCACTTTAAACCCGAGTATATCCACGTAGAAGGCTCGGCTTCGGGATAGATTGGAGACGCTTAACTCTGGTACTAGTGAGTTGAACTTCACGTGGATGATGTTTTTAAGCAATTTCTAAAAGTTTTCTGTAAAAAGGATTCTGTTGAGTGTTTATTAGAGAAATAGCCGGGTGTAGAAGAGGCGCGCGCATATGACAATATTTTTCTTCGACTCTGTATGTACAGCTCAGTTTTATTTAGAGCGTTGGAGTAGTCAAATAGGGTATAGTACGGTAGCAATATGAACTCAGTATCAGCTCGCGCGCGCTGGGCTCACTGAGAAGAGCCAACGGATGGAATATCCTGATGATCCACAAAATGAGGAAATACTTCAGGACCAGCCTAGAGGGAACACATACGAAGAGCCAGATCGAGAGGCTCATAGGCCATGTTTCGGGGGAGTACTTGGATGGTCCATACTTCCGGCCTCCTGAGGCCGACATGGTTGAGGCTTACAGGAGAGCTATACCCAGCCTCACGGTGCTGGAGGACACTCAGAGCGAGGAGTACCAGAAGAAGCAGCTACTCACGAACGCGAGCCTCTTCCTGTCAGAGGAAAAGTTGAGAGCCTTTAAGGAGCTCCTTGCAAGATCAGCCACATTAGACGATGCGGTTGAGGAGTTCAAGAAGCTGGGCCAGGAGCCTCAGAGACAGAACAGGAGTCTCATAGCTAACTCAGAGGAGGAAATGCTAAGGCTCATTGATCAGGGATGGGATATTGTGAAGGAGCTCAACGGTGGAGGCATATTCATAATGAAGAGGAGAGGTTGATTATGCGAAAAGATAAGCTTTTAAAGCTATTAGCGAGTATCCCTTTTCTTCTATTTGCTCTAGTAATTTTTTACATCCTAATAGATGAAACGCGGGAAGGCATCGGATTTGATTGGTTAGCGTTCTTTAGCGGGATAGTTATGCTCGGGGTCTCCCTTTTCATCATTCAGGATGCACGCTCCATGGGAGATTAACGGTGGGTAAGTTCCTAATGAAGCGCATGGCTTATTCGCCTTACTTACGCGCGCTTG
>CAZIKD010000121.1:0-6524 GCA_964539725.1 uncultured Candidatus Bathyarchaeia archaeon
CCGAGCGCGAGGGGCTAGCGATATGGGACGTTGTAAACATGATCGGTTCCAGTTAGTTGTTTTAACCAACTAGCACTCACGGGAGTCTCTAGTGGCATCAGCCCGCTTTTATTGGGCGACTTACGAGGAGTAGCTATGGAGAAGATGGACATCGTGGGGCGCTGCGGTATATACTGCGGCGCCTGTCCGATTTATAGGGGGACTCAAGGCGATGGGGAGGCAAAGGCATTCGCCAGAGAAGTTTGGAAAACACCACCCAACAGGATGACTTGCGAAGGCTGTCACAAATTGGGGCCCGAGTCTCACGGCGTCGACTGCCCGCGCCGTAAGTGCATGGACTCTAAAGGATACGAGTACTGCAGCGAGTGCCCGGAATATGCTGCCGGAAAGTGTGAAAAATTCGAGAGCATGGACAGATACTTCGTGAATAGGGGTGAGAGTCTCCGCGAGAACCTCCGCAGAGTGACTTCAGGAGGCGTCGACGCTTGGCTTGAGGAGCAGGGTGCGAAGTGGATGTGCCACTCCTGCGGGGCGCCAATCTTTTGGGAGGAGAAGAGCTGCCCCCAGTGTGGCAAACCCCTCAAATAGCCCCGGGGAGGGCATCCTATTCGTGGACCCCATTGGTCTTATAGATTTCATCTCCGAGGCGGGCAGGCTTAAGAGGTTGCCTCGGACGGGCTGGGTCGAGTCTGGGGTCCCCGACCCCGAGTCGGTGGCCGACCACAGTTTCCGGGTTGCCCTCCTTACTTTGGTGTTGGCGGACCTGAAGGGGCTCGATGCCTTAAAGGCGGTGAAGATGGCGCTCATACACGATCTCGGCGAGGCCGAGACGGGAGATCTTACCCCCAGCCAGAAGGAGACTGACTCCGAGGGCTTTAGCCAAGCTGAGGAGGCCGCTATTGGGAAATTGCTAGATATGCTCCCCGAGACTATACGCGGGACCTACAGAGACGCATGGCGAGAATACTCAGGCGCCTCCACCGAAGAGTCGAGGCTTGTTAGGGACGCTGATAAGCTAGAGATGGTGATTCAGGCCTCCGAGTACCAGAGGGAAGGGGTTGACAGGGAGAAGTTGATGCGATTCTGGCACGCAGAAATTAACGGAGACGAGACAAAGGCGATCCGTGACGAGATCAAGGCCCGAAGCCGGGATAGAGCCCACAGAGTATCCTGATGACCTTCTCCATATACACCCACGTAATCGCGTTGCCTGTGAGCCCTGATAATATTCTCAGAATCACATGCGAGAGGCTAATATTGGAACTCAGCTACCTCGTCGATGGGTAACCTCGGCGGGGCCTTCCTCCCGATCATCTTCTCTGATGGGTAGCCAAAGCCGACGCCTGCAATAAGCTCCCAATCAGTGTGGTTATACCTCTTCGTGATCTCATCCTTGCTGAACCTCACAGCTGCGACCCATAGGGAGCCGAGACCCATCCCGTGGGCCTTCAGCATCATCGTCTGAATGCATGCGCCAATACTCTGGGGGCTTGTCAAGCTCCTCTCCTTGTCCCAGACGAGGACAACTACGTCCGACTTCTCGAGGCTCGTGCAACTCCAGAAGGCAATGTTCTGTACCTGCTCTGTCATACCCGCTCTCTTAGATTCAAGGTCAGCTCTATGAATACTGATGAACTCCGCCTTCGCCTCTCCGCAGAGTACAGTGAACCTCCAGGGCTGGCTGTTAGTCCCCGATGGAGCCAACGTCCCCGCTTGGATTATCTCCCTCATAGCCCTCGGATCGATGTGCTTGTTCTGGTCGTAGCTTCGGCAGCTTCGTCTGTTTAGTATTGCTTCGTCAAGTTCCATAGCGAACCAGATAAATGAGTCTGGGGGGGAGGTTTAAGGGACTCGGAATGAGGATACTCTCCATCGGGGACAACTGCATAGATAACTACGCGGAGCTTGGTAGGCGCTTCCCCGGAGGAAATGCTCTCAACGTCGCAGTCTTCGCCCATAGGATACCGGGTTTTGAGGCCGACTACATCGGTGTCGTAGGGGATGACGAGGCGGGCGACTTCTTAATCGAAGAGATGAGACGTGAGGGGCTGGCGACGGATGGGATAATTCGTCAATTAGGAGAATCCGCCGTTACAAATATTCTGATCCGGGGCGGTGACCGCGTTTTCGCAAGCTACGTTGAGGGTGTTCAGAAAGACGCTAAATTTCCCCCCGCTCTGCTTCCTAGGGTGAGGACCTACGACCTTGTCCACTACTCCGTCTGGGGATTTGGCAGGGAGTATATGCCTGAATTAAAAAGGGATGGCCACCCCCTCCTTAGCTGTGACTTCAGCAACCAGCTAGTGCACGAGGCCCTAGAGGTGATGCCATGGCTTGACTACAGCTTCTTCAGCGGCAAGGAACTAATTGCGAAAGGCCTGAACCCCGAGGAGAAGATCAGAGAACTTAAGACGAGGACTTCGGGCATCGTCGTCATGACTCTTGGCGAGCATGGCTCTATCATATTCGACGGCGATAGAATCTATAGGGGAAAATCGAAGCCAATCGAGGTAGTCGATACTTTAGGTGCAGGTGACAGTTATATCGCCGCCTTCCTCTGCGCGAGACTGGAGGGTTCATCGATACCCGATGCGATAAAGAGGGGGCACAGGGAGGCCGCTGAGACTTGTGGACGCCTTGGTGGGTGGGGTGGCTACTAATATGTGAGGAAGTTCGCATGATTTCCCACTCTTTTCCCGTAATGGGAAACTCGGATGTGCACGCCCCCCTCAAGGAACTTGGGGTTAACAAACGTGTCACCCTGAGCGATCTGAGCCTCCATATCGTGCAGGAACACGTTCATCTTCGACATAGCCCAAGTATCATCATTCAGCTCCTGACCGTAGCGCGCGCAATGTACCAAGTATCTACTTGTTTTCACTGACCGAAGAATTGTTGCCGCATTTGAGAGTGGTGGCTTGACACGTCTCGCCACCGCTGGTGTCGGCAGGATGGCTTATGATGATGCAAAAATGCAGCATATGAAGGGAAAAACGATCGATGAATTATTGTCTGATAATAGGAGCTTCTTCATTCCGTACAACGAGATACATGTTATTGAATTTGAGGCTGTTGTGAAGAAAGTGTTGCTGTCAA
Source organism: uncultured Candidatus Bathyarchaeia archaeon (assembly GCA_964539725.1). GTDB lineage: Archaea > Thermoproteota > Bathyarchaeia > TCS64 > TCS64 > UBA8941. The sequence goes on from CAZIKD010000121.1 coordinate 3,097, forward strand.
CGATAAATTACATCTTAATGAAGGTCAATAGGACTGCAGGTTCACAACAGGAATTAATGATTCCTAGAACCAAGCCTGAGAAACTGGACGAGATCGAGAGATATCTTAGACCTGTATTTCGAGAAAAATTAATAGTAAGAAAGTAGTAGGTCAAAATAGTCGCGCGCGCGAAAATAGGGGCATGATACAAAATATATAACATTATTCGACTACCATTCGACTTTGTCGTAGTAACGCCACTGCGCCATGTCCCTGTTCTTCGCTAGGCTCAGGTAGTAGCTCAGCCACTCTAGCTCAACGAAGAGTGTGAAAGGCGTCAACAGGTTATCGACCTCCCCTCCCTGGCTGTCCAAGACTATTCCTCTGACTCCGTTCTGCGTCGACCAGTTGACTACGGCCTTCTCTAGCTCTCCCTCGTTTCCCCTGCTCCTTAGGAAGATCGCCGGTGTACTCGGTGTGAACATCTCGACTGGGCCGTGGCGGAACTCGGAGTAATTTATCGGGGTGGCGTGTACCCAGCACATCTCCTGCAGGGTGCAGACAGCGTATTGGTAGGCGAGGCCCCAGTTTATTCCACCTCCTAGGACGTACATCTCCCGATCATCCTTGAACCTGATCGCCGACTTCTTCGCGAAATCTTTGGCCTTCGGAATCATCGGGATGAGCACACCCGGCAGAGACTCCGCTGCCTTGATCATCCTGCCTCCCACCTCGAAGCCTTTCTCCTTCAGCACCGTCCCGAGGAGAAGGTAAAGGGTTGTGAGCTTCCCCATAGTGACGCCGCGAGCGCCCGTCCCAAAGCCGAGGTCCCCCGCTTTGTTGATTACGGAGTCCTGCCTCTGGCTCAGCCCCATTGTGAGGGCGCCATTCTTCTTCGCCCAATCCAAGGCCCTAACGACCTCTTTCGTCTTCCCACTCTGCGTAATGAAGATGCAGGCGGAGCCCTCGTTCGCGGCCCAAGGCATCCTCTCGAGGAACTCCCAGCCACTATATTGAAGGAGAGGGACATCAGAATACTTCTCAGCGAGATACCTGACGGGGAACTGGACGCTGTAGCTTCCTCCGCTCCCCACAAGATAGAACCTTTCTGCTTTAGCCAGTTCCTTACCGAGCCGCTGAATCTCAACCTTAGCCCCGAGAACCGCCTTCAAGCTTGCCTCGGTTACACCCTCCTTCAGCCAATCGGGACGATAAGACTCCTCAGTTAGATAGGTCACCGGTTCACCCAAAGATTCGATAGCACCCACGGGATATCACGATGGACGGAATAAAAGGGTTAACGACCGATTCGTGAACCAGAATTAGTATTACGTGCTATGAAGTTAACGCGCGCACAATTCACGCGCAACCCAAGGGCTTAGATGTCGAGCTTCAGAGCTTCCTTTAGCCCCTTGTAGCGGTTCCTGATTGTAACCTCGGTTACACCAGCGGCGTCCGCGATCATTTTCTGGGTCCGCTTCTCCTCATTCATTACGCATGCGATGTAGAGTGCGGCGGCTGCTAGACCCATGGGGTCTTTGCCAGCGGTTGTTCGCTTCTTCTCCGCCTTTTCGAGGAGCTCGACGGCTGTCTGCTGAGTCCTTTCACCAATGTTGACCTTCGCTGCGATCTTTGGTACCCTATACTGTGCCTTAGGGATCGGCATCTGAATCGTCAGCTCTCGGAGGAGGAGCCTATAACAGCGGGCGAGGTCCTTCTTGTCGATGGTGGAGACGCGTGCGAGTTCGCGTAGTGTCCTAGGGGTGCCTGTTACGCGGCAGGCAGCGTAGAGGCTCGCTGCTGCAATTGCGGAAATACTGCGGCCCCTAACGAGGCCCTTCTCGAGAGCCTTCCTGTAGATGACGGCAGCGCGCTCCTTCACCTGCTTAGGGATATGGAGTTTGTCGCATAGTCTGCTTAGTTCGGTCATGGCGTGGCTGAGGTTGCGGTCGATGCTGCTCTGGTAGCTGCTCCTAATATGCCACTTTTTCAGGCGGAGCATCTGGAACATGGTCTTGCTCGGTATAGTTCGACCGAAGGCGTCCTTGCCAACCTGGCCAATCATTGTACTTAGCCCCTTATCGTGTACGCTGAAGCTGAGGGGCATACCTACGCGGCTGCGGCTCTCCCTCTCGTCTTGGCTGAATGCCCTCCACTCGGGGCCATCATTCAACATATTGTCGGCCATTACGAGCCCGCATCCACCGCAAATCTTCTCCCCCGTATCATTATCGATGATTACGTTCTTCGACCCACACTCTGGGCAGCTGTCGCTAGAAGACTGCTCCGTCTTAACTATCATTCTTCTTCACTTTTCCCTAGGCTATTATCTGCGGAATATTCCGATTAGTATCGGAATCGGGCTCCGCGACCCATAGAGTATGGCATCACTCCGCCACTAGTATATAATCCTTACCCATATACTTACTATAGCTAACTCGATAAATAGGGGCGCTTAATGCCTTTACTAGTATTGATGGTAATCAGAAATGAGTAACTTGAGTATTTTACGAATATTACGCCACGAAAAGTCTCAAATTTAACCACTTCGGGGCGGTATTCATATCGGGATTGTAATTTTTTCGATATACCCCGCGCGGGCAACTCTTTAATCGCGCGGGGGTGGAATACGGCTCCATGAGTGAGATACCGAAGGTTTCCATCGCCGTCATCGGCGGATCAACTAATATGAACTCTAGGTTCCCCGAGGCCTTTCCCGGAGTCGAGGTAATCATGAAGGACATGGTATACGAGACGCCCTTCGGGCCCACCGCCCCCTTTACACATGCTAGAGTGAAAGGCCGCGAGTTTCTAAGCGTACCCTTTCACGGCATAACTAAGACCATAAAAAACACCGAGCCCAACAGCGCCGGAGAGCGAATCTTCTACGTCCTCTGGAAAGCGGGAGTCAAGAAAATACTCGGCACCGCACTCTGCGGCTCCTCCAACAGGCTGCTCGACCCTGTAGACGCTGTCATCCCCGACGGATTCGTCGATTACACGACGAAGAGATGTCAGGCATTATTCCGTAGCCTCGAGTCGAGGGGCGTCGATGTCGAGAGGGCGAGCTACCGCCTCCACCAAGCCTTCTGCCCCGAACTGAGCAGGAGCCTATACATGAACGTGAAGAAGGCGGGGTTCCCTAGGGTCTTCCAGCGTGGCGTGGTAGGCGTCGCCGAGGGCCCCCGCCTCGAGTCCCCGGATGAGATCAGAATCAGGTACACTAACTCAGGGATCGATGTCGTAACAATGAATCTTATCCCCGAGATATATTTCGCGAGGGAGATCGGCGCCTGCTACGCCTGCGTCGAGGTCGTCTCAAACTATGGAGAAGGCTGTGTCTCCACCACCTGGGAGGGGAAGATGGCGTTCAGCGACTTCCAGGCGCAGTGGGCTCGCCCCACGGGGCAAGCACTCCTGGACACTGTCGCCGAGACGGATCCTGATTA
>CAZIKD010000122.1:0-6511 GCA_964539725.1 uncultured Candidatus Bathyarchaeia archaeon
GCGGTTTCTCTATTCATCCTATAAAACCGCGTTTCACGTATGTTTACTGAATAACCGGAATAACCTTACTTTTTACTAAGCTGCTATCAACCACGATATCGTTCATTTCTGCCGCGTTTTCTCTCGTCCTTCGCGTATTCTTGTTTCCTCTGTCCCTCAATGCGTGCACGTCTGAAGCTACTTCCCTTATCCGCCCCCTGGATATGCTGGTTGATAGTGGTATAAAATAAACTATAGTCCATCTTGCCATCATGGAGCTTGGTAATAGTCTCGTTTAGTGCCCCCTTCACTGCAGGATCGGCGCCATCGAATACCTTGCTATATGCCTCGTAGGCGGCTGTGAACTTGAAATCGGGTTTATCGCTGAATACCATCTTTTCGGGGGTTTGCTCTTCCGACACCCTGTCAATCCTCATCCTCAGTGAGTTCTTTCCGGATATAAACACCTATCCTATCCGCGTCGGGGGGGTTTATATCCGGAGGCTCTCTGGCTTCTGTGATGGCGGGTATCTCCGAGAGGTTTAGGGACGGTGATACGGCAGGTAGGGTAGTAAAGCTAATCAATGAACTCGCCGGTGGTAGACGAATCAGGATAGTCCACGTCTGCGGAACCCACGAAGACGCTATAATGAAGCATGGTCTTAGGAGCATCCTCCCTAAGAATGTGGAGGTCCTGATGGGTCCGGGCTGCCCCGTCTGCACAGTGCCACCGAACCGAATAGATTTCGCTATAAAGCTCGCAGAGTCCGGCGTCGTCCTAACCACCTTTGGGGACATGATGCGTGTCCCATCCGGGCTCGGGAGCCTCGCAGACGCCAAGGCGAGGGGTGTCGATGTGAGGATCGTCTACAGCATCCACGACGCTACCAAGATGGCGCTCGAGACGAATAAAGAAGTCGTCCATTTCGGTGTAGGCTTCGAGACCACCGCCCCAACGACGGCCTCCGAGCTCCTCGCAAAACCCCCAGAGAACTTCAGCGTCTACTGCGCCCATATACTCATCCCCCCCGCAATGATCCATCTACTCAAATCTGGGGAGACTCTCGTAGACGGCTTCATTGACCCCGGTCACGTCAGCGCCATAATCGGTGAGATCGGCTACAGGGTGGTCACCGAACGATACAAGGTACCGCAAGTTATAGCCGGCTTCGAACCCCTCGATATACTCTTCTCCATCGCTATGATCTGCAGGCAGCTTAAGGAGGGGCGCGGAGAGCTAGAGAATGCCTACACGAGGATCGTGAAGCCGGAGGGGAATCAGACGGCTCTCAGGCTCTTGGATGAGGTCTTCGAAAGGCGCGACTCCCCATGGAGGGGTATAGGCACCATTCCTGACTCCGGCCTCGCCTTGAGAGACGATTTCGAAGACCATGACGCATCGAAGAGGTTTGACTTCGAGACTGAGGCGAGCTACGAGATGCCCCACGGTTGCCGTTGTGGCGAGGTCCTGCGAGCTGTCTGCTACCCCTGGGAATGCCCCCTTTTCAATAAGGGTTGCACCCCCGAGTCCCCAATCGGCCCCTGTATGGTCAGTCATGAGGGGAGCTGCTTCATCTCGGCGAAGTATGGAGTCGATTAGCCATGACGCCGGCGTTTTTGAGGAGATTCAGCAAGCGCCAAGGCTTTAACAGCGATTCGTGGGCTATCCCTCATGGAAAGGCCCTTCGGAGTCACCCTCTTAGCCTCCTTCTTCTTCATCCAGAGCGTCATCAACTTCGTAATAGCTTATGGCTACTACGCCTCGGGCGCTCCCATTCTCCCGTTGGCCTACTACTCTGCAACAAGCGGTGTGGGTTTCGTCCTCGCTTACGGTCTCTGGGTCGGGAATAGATGGGGTCGGATCGGGACAATGTTACTATCAGGGTTACAGATACTCGTGGGACTCCTAGGTGTTGTGGTCTCCCTCGACATCGAAATTACATCGCCTATACAGGCGGTGACTAAGGTGATTGTCTACGCCATCGTCATCCATTTCCTGATGAGGCCGGAGATATTAGAATATTTTAAATAGTAGGGGAGGCTATGGGGCAAGCTCCTCATAAACCTCTTTAAGGGCGTCGAGCATCTGATTCAAGCCAAGATTGGGAATGTAGCCCATGTTACCTATTCTATAGGTCGTATCCTTCAGAGCACCGTATCCTTGGGCGAGCTCGAACCCCTTTGTCCTCATCGCCTCGTAGACCTTTGGTCCGAGGACACCCTTCGGCGCCTTAACGCAGTTGACCGTCGGGCTCTCGGAACCTCTCTTCGGGTATACGGGAGTGCCGAGCTTCTTTACAACGCGGCGAATGCGAGTGTTCCTCTTCTTATATACGTTGAAGTACCATTGTTTGCCGCCCTTCTCCTCTATCATGCGGAGGGCTGCGTTCAGTCCTGTAATCTGTGGGATCACGCTCGTGACTGGTGTACCCTGCCCCTTCTCGTGGTCCTTCTGCCAAAGTAGGAGGTCGAAGTAGTAGCCTCTATTCGGGATCTTCTCAGCTACTTCGAGACACTTCTTACTAATCGAGCCTATTCCGAGGCCGGGGGGGACGCCGAAGCACTTCTGGCTGCTGCTGAAGCATATGTCGATGCCCCAGTCATCGACCTTGATCTCGGTGCCGCCCATGCTGCTGACTGCGTCGACAAAGATGAGCTTTCCATGCTTCTTCGCCACTGCACAGAGCTCCTTGAGGGGGTTGATAAGGCCCGCGCTTGTCTCGTTGTGGGTGATAGCGACGGCCTCCGCCTCAGGATGGCCACGAAGGGCGTCGTCAAGCATCGTAGGAGTGACCGGCTCACCCATCGTGGGCTCGACCACCTCCACTTTCCTCCCGTTAGACTTGGCGACATCGGCGAAACGCTTCCCAAAGTCACCGTTCACACAGACTATGAGGCTCTCCTTCACGCAATTCCTGACAGCGGCCTCCATGAAACCCGTCCCCGTCGCACTGAATAGGTAGATGGGGTTCTGGGTCTCGATGTACGCTTGGAGACGCCCCACTGTGTCGTAGTGGAGCTTCTTGTACTCGGCGCTCCTGTGGCTGTACATCTGCCCCCCCATAGCCTTGAGGACGACGGGGTAACAAGCCACCGGGCCCACAGTGAACAGCTTCAAATTTTTTCCTCGCTAAGAAATTGCGTAATTCAGGATAAAAGTGTAAGGGTTACACGGTGGCTGCGATGAGGATAAAGGGCGCCGAGCAGAGGATAGAATCATGGAGAACAGGCTCCTCAAAGGCGAGGAAGCAGATGAACTTATAATCCAACTCCTCAAGGAGGTGGGTCGCCCACTAACGACGCGCGAGGTCCAGGAGGAAACCCAGAAGAGACTCGTTCGTTGCCCGGACTCAACCGTCGTCTTCCTTAACAAGCTCCGACTCAGGAGCATCGTAAACGGGGAGATGTCGAAGGAGAGACGCGGTTGGATCTGGTGGATCTAGGTCCAGCACGCCGTCTTATTACAGAACCCCAATAGCTTCACCCAACCATCGTAGTTGATTACCTCAACGCCTTCGACAGGCTTCCTCACATCGTCCCTCAGGGCGAAGAGCCTAGCGAATTCTAGGCTCTCGGTTATATGGGGGTTCTCAGCGAGTTTGCAACCATCACCGGTGAAGAGTATGAGTATCTTCTTCCCCTGGGCGGCCACGCGGCGGGCTATCCTGAAGGCTTCGCCATACTCCTGAGTCCCGATTTGAAATAGTATAATCATTCATGTCCTCCTAGAATATGGCGGCCACCCGGTTCTCGGAGAGCCTCTCAGCAAGCTCGTCGATGGAAATCATCTTAACGTTGAGTTGAGGGTCGAGGTCAGCGAGCGTGAGGCTGGCTTCCTCCATGTCGGTGTCGAGGACGTTTATACCCGCGAGATCTGCTGTGGTCTTAAGGTATTCCCAGAGCCGTCTGAGGGGGAGTGCATTAGGTTTGAGGCCAAGAACTGCCTCACCCATGAAGACAATAGTAGGGATGTGGTCCATACCAACGAAAGCGGCGCTTAGCCTAAGCCCCTCCCAGAACCTGCTCCCCGGCTCAACCTTGCTGCGAAAGATGAACGTCGTCTCATCATTCAATTTGATCACCCCAGGAAGACAACCCTGTCGTTGGATTCGAGCTGGTCTACGAGCTCGCCTAGGCTGCTCATCCGGGCGTTCACCGCCATATTCTCAACAGTTATCTGGTACTCCACTGCGCTTGCCCTGCAGGCGAGGAGGTCAGCATAGAGATACTCTACTGGACTCGGGTTCTTGAGGAGAGTGATGGCCTCCTCGTTGAAGAAAATTGTGACGTCATGGCTGGCTTTTGCTGCTGCTGTGCTTAGCCCCTCCACGTCCCTCAACTTCGCGGGTGTGGAGACAACGATCAGGAGACGCATGGATGCTCCAGAAGGCAGTGAACCGCTTAACGGTTTCCCCTGTTCGATAGCTTAGAACACCCAGACTCATCTCGTTCTAAAGCCTAGCATTAAGCTGTCTCCCGGTGATACTATACACAGATGAACAATGTCTCAACCTGGTAGATTTCGTCTGACGGCCTACGTTCTTTTAGGGATCGTGTGTGGAAGCGTCATCCTCGGCGCTGCGTCGAGCTTCAACTTTTCTCCATTGATCCTCAAGTATGAACCCCCGGGTTTCAACAATTTCAAGTCGGAGGTCGAATTAACTTGGTTCCTCCAGGAGAAGGCGAAGACTGAAGACTCGTATATCCTAGAGTTCGGCGGCTTTATTAGCAGGACTACCTCGACTGTGGTTCCCCAGTTCGTGGGTATTGACGCAGCAATAAGTGCGGCTAATTCCGCTGGATCGAAGTCTGATGTCGATTACTCGGGCACGAACATCCAGGTAGCCGGTGTCGATGAGGCGGACATCGTGAAGACCGATGGGAGATACATATACCTGTCGAGACTCAACACGGTCTACATAATCAAGGCTTATCCAGCAGAAGAGGCGAAACTCCTGACCAAGATCAGGTTCGATGTCGAGGTCAACGACCTCTTTGTAGCGGGGGATAAGCTGGTCGTATTCACGATGGGTTACAGTAGGGTGTTCGCATCAAAGGCGGGGGGCGTCTCACCGATGCCCATGATCAGCACAACAACTGTCTACTTCTACAACATCTCCGACCGGGTCAACCCAGTCAGAGAGAGGACCTACGAAGCTGAGGGCGGCTACACGGCAACACGGATGATCGGGGAATATGTCTACGTTGTTTCGCAGAAGGGTGCTTGGGTCTACAATGGCGTCCTCGACCTCCCTGCCTACACAGAGAACGGGAAGCCATACCTAATACCAGCCACCAGCATCTATTACTACAATGGCACTGACCCCCACTACGCTTACACTACGGTGGCGAGCATTAACACGCAAAAACCAAAAGACCCGGTTACCTCAAAGACTTTCCTCCTTGGGTCGAGCAGCACAGTATTCTGTAGCGCTAATTACCTCTACCTGACGACGGGGGGATACTCCTCGACGGGCGTCCATAAGATTAAGCTCGAAAACGGCAACATCGAAGGGATAGCCGAGGGGAGCGTCCCCGGTTGGGTCCTCAACCAATTCAGCATGGACGAGAGTAACAACTACTTTAGGATCGCAACGACTACGGGTCATGCCTGGGGAGTGAGCACCTCAAAGAACAACGTCTACATCCTCGATGCCGACCTCAAAATTGTTGGGAGGCTTGAGGACCTTGCCCCTGGTGAGCAGATATACAGTGCCCGCTTCATGGTGGACCGCCTCTACCTTGTCACTTTCAAGAAGGTCGACCCTCTCTTCGTGATCGACCTCAAGGACCCCACTGCCCCAAAGGTACTTGGGAAGCTCAAGATACCAGGCTACAGCAACTACCTCCATCCATACGATGAGACCCACATCATCGGCCTCGGGAAAGAGGCAATCGACTCAGAGAAGGGCAACTTTGCTTGGTACCAGGGCGTAAAACTGAGCCTATTTGACGTAAGCGACGTCGCCAACCCTAGAGAGGTGGCGAAGCTGGAAATTGGTAACAGAGGAACGGACTCCCCCGCACTCAGCGACCATAAAGCATTCCTCTTCAGCAGGGAGAAGAACCTGCTTGTCATCCCCATACTAGAGGCGAGGATCGACCCCTCGATATATGGAGGGAGGGTACAGGCCAACACCTACGGTGACTACGTCTACCAGGGCGCGTATGTCTTCCAGATAAGCACGGAGGGGATACAGCTCAAAGGGCGGATCACCCACCTACAGGGTGATGAGCTGCTCAAGAGCGGCTACTGGTTCTCCTCCGAGTACTCAGTCTACAGGTGTTTGTACATCGGAGAGAACCTCTACACCATCTCGGGAGGAATGGTTAAGATCAACAGCTTAAGTGACCTCTCCGAGCTCAAAGCGATCCCGCTCATCTAACCCCAAGTTTTTTTGTTAAGTATAATACATGATATATGTAATCGTTTTCATGGCTCATGAGGGCAGCGGGGGAGGCTCCGGCTCACCGGCTCGCGCCAGCTTGTTGCTAAATTCAGACAAAAATAGATTTTAACTGGCGTCAGCTT
>CAZIKD010000123.1:0-6509 GCA_964539725.1 uncultured Candidatus Bathyarchaeia archaeon
TCGTAGCGCTTTTCGCAGTCACTATGGGGAGCTTTGTTAGGCTGTTGAAGATGCGTATTACCTCTTGAGCGTTCCCTATGGAGTCCGTCTTGAAGAGAGGTATTCTGCCGGATGGGATCGCTTCCATGGTAGCCCAGCGCACCATCTTGAGGGCGACATCCCTCCTCTTCGGGAATGAGAACATTGGGGCGCCAAACGTGGTCTCGACGATGAGGATGTCACACTCCACCGACTCGGCGGGACGCATCGTGTAGGACTCCTCTAGTCCTATGTCGCCCGTGTAGAGAACTGTGCCCTCAGGAGTGTTCACCTCGAACTGGACGCTGCCGAGGACGTGCCCCGCATTATGGACATGAACCTCTACGTCGTTAACCTTGATCTTATCCCCAAATTTGATGCGTTGCCAGTTGTCGAGATGTTTCCAACCGAGGCTGTGAAGAAGTTGATGAGTCTCTTCGGTGGCATACTTCTGCCTCTCAGGGAACTTGAAGGCGGCCGCGTGGTCAGCGTGTGCGTGGCTCACGAAGACTGGGTAACCATGCCCATTTCCAGTGGGGTCTAAGACGACTCCTGACCCTTTGCACTCGACGACGACGCCGCGCTGCTGCCTTACCCGAAGTGCCACTTTTAAGCCTCTAACCCGTCTGGAGCGTGATTATAGCCCGTGCCAAGTCTCCGTCGCATTTAACAAGGGTCTCACGCGCCTTCTCCATGCTTACCTTAGCCTGCTGGGCGACTAGGAGGACGTCCTCCTCGGGTATCTGCAACTGGGGATTTTCAACCGCAGGGGCAACATTCTGAGTGGATACAGCCTGTGGTATCCTTTCCGTAGTCCTACCCCCGGTTATCTGGTACATTTTTTGTCCTTGGACGTTGATGCTGGTGACCATTGGTTGCTCGATTACTATCTCCTTTCCGGGGCTCTGAATAATTACCCTAGTTATTCCCCCTAGTTCCTGCATCTGCATACCCATGCGCTGCATCATTCGACGCGCGTTACGCGAGTCCATCTTGGCCAAAAGGCTACACCTTATAGAATGGGGGTGGTGTCCGGGTTTAAAATCCTTAATGGCAGGTCAGCAGGTGGTGTGAAAAAGTGGCTTAATTAGGAGGCAAAAGCTGCTTTTACAGTGTTACGTAAAAGCATCGTGATGAGCATGGGACCGACTCCCCCCGGAACCGGGGTGATGGCTGATGCAAGTGGGCTGACTCCCTCGTATTCTACGTCACCGTATACCTTCTTTCCCTCGTAGTTGTTTCCATTGTCGATGACGACGACGCCCTTCTTGACCATCTCGGCGGTGACGGCGCCCTTCTTGTAAACTTCAATGCAGAGGATATCGGCCTGATTGACGAACTCAGGTAAGCGGGTATCCCCCGCTGCGAAGGCGGTGACCTCAACCTTTTTATTGAGTAAAAGGGCAGCCATTGGCTTACCGAGCCAGCTCGTGAGGCCGGCGACTACCCAGTGCTTCCCCTCTAGGTCAATGTTGTATCGTTTTAGTAGCTCCATGATGGCCTCAACGCCCGCTGGGAGGAAGGACTTCTCCCCGAGGACTATTTTACCGAAGGTGACTGGGCTGAGACCATCGACGTCCTTCTCGGGGGCGATGGCCTCAACGATCTGTCCCTCATTTACCTCCTTGGGGGTAGGGAGTTGGACCATGACGCCGTGAACCATGGGGTCTGCGTTCAACTTCTTGATGAGGGATACTACCTGCTCGGTGGTAGCGGTCTCGAGGTGGTGGAACTGGGCGGCAATGCCGACCTCCTCGGCGCGCTTCACCTTGAGGTTGACGTAGCGGGTGGAGCCGGGGTCTGCACCGACGAGGATTAGGGCGAGGGTCGGATTGATGCCCTTAGCCTTGAGCTTGTTTACCTCGCTCCTGACCTCTTCCACGATCTTCGCGGAGGTCTCCTTGCCATCGAGGATGACAGTCATGTCACGCAAGCCCCTTGATGATGCCGTTCTCGTCTATGTCCATCTCTTCACTTGCGGGGTGGGTTGGTTCCCCCGGCATGGTGCTTATATCACCGCAATAGGCGACGATGAAGCCTGCGCCTGTGCTGGGTTTGAGGTTGACGATGGGTAGGATGTAGCCCTCCGGTGGGAGGCCCTGTAGATCCTCGTTGTCGGTAAGGCTGAGTGGAGTCTTCGCCATGCAGATAGGCAGCTTGTCGAAACCGAGCTTCTCTATCTGCTTCAACGTTTTCCTGGCATCATCCGTGAGGCGTATGTCTGCTACCCCGTAGATCTCCTTTGCGATGGTCCTGATTTTCTCCTCGACCGGCATCTCCAAGGGGTAGAGATAGTGGAAGTTGTTGGGCTTCTCCAGCTCCTTAAGGACAAGGTTTGCAAGCTCAGTGCCCCCTGCTCCACCCTTAAGGACTGTATCGGTGAAGGCGGCGGGGACATTATTCTCCTTAGCCCACTCCATGACGGTGTCGATCTCCTCCTGGGAGTCGTTTAGGAAGTGGTTCATGCATACAACGGGGTGGAGGCCAAACTTCTTAGCGTTCTCAACCGCCTTTACGAGAATGGGGAGCCCCTTCTTTACGGCGTCGGAGCTGGGCTTGTCGATGTCCTTATACTTGGTGCCTCCGTGTCTCTTAAGCGCCTTTATGGTGGCAACAATGACAGCGACGCTCGGCTTGAGGCCGCCGGCGCGGCTGGCAATGTTGCAGAACTTCTCCATACCGAGGTCGGCGCCGAAACCGGGCTCAAGGACGACATAGTCAGTCAGCTTCTGAGCCATCTTTATAGCTGTGAGGCTGGGGCAGCCGTGGGCGATGTTTGCGAATGGGCCGCCATGAATTATGGCGGGAGTTCCCTCGATGGTCTGGACAAGGTTCGGCTTAACCGCATCTTTTAGAAGTATCGCCATGGCTCCGACTACCTGGAGCTGCCCCGCCTTCACAGGCTTCCCGTTCTTGTCATAAGCGACTGTGATCTCTCCCATGCGCCTCTTGAGGTCCATAAAATCGCTACTTATGGCGTGAATGGCAGCTATCTCTGAGGCGGTGGTGATCTCGAACCCACTCTCATAGGGGATGCCGTTGTTCTTCCCCCCGATACCGATGACGATCTTCCTCAGTGTCCTACTCTCGATGTCAATGACGCGCTTCCACATGATGTCGTGGAGGCTTATTCCGAGTTCATTGCCCCTGTTTACGTGGTTCTCCATGATGCTTGTGAGGAGGTCGTGGGCGCATGTGATGGCATGTAGATCACCTGTAAAGTGTACGTTAATATCCTCCATAGGGAGGACCTGAGCATAGCCGGCGCCGCAGGCACCGCCCTTGACGCCGAATACGGGGCCGAGGCTAGGCTGGCGTAGGACGACAATGTTCTTCTTCCCAAGCTTGCCGAGAGCCTCGGCGAGGCCGATGCTCATCGTCGTCTTCCCCTCGCCGAACTTAGTGGGGGTGATAGCTGTGACGATTACAAGTTTACCATCGGGCTTGTTCTTGTTTCGGGTGTAAACCTCGGGGCGTATCTTCGCCTTATACTTGCCATACATCTCGATGTCATCGGGGCTGAGCCCGAGACTCGCAGCTATCTCCGTGATGGGTTTGAGCTTAGCGCTCTGTGCAATCTCTATTTTCGTTGGTAGAGCCATAGGCTTTCATAGGAATATTCCATGCATCTGTTTAATAACTTGTTTAATGTTAGCGTAAATAGAGTCGTGATTTATGTTGGTTAAGGTCACATTCGTAAAGATCGGGTACATTGCTACGACCACCCTGATCGACGCCCTCCTCGACGAGAGGTCGGGACGCAAAGACTTGCAGATGAGAGTTGTCTCCTCCAGCGTAAGCATGGAGGAAGACGCCGCCATCGAGGTCGCAAAGATAGCCGCGGGGATACCCTCGGATTTATATGTGGTCGTCTCTCCCAACGCAGCGATGCCAGGACCTACTAAGGCGAGGGAGGTGCTCCGCGCAGTGGGGAAACCCATCATAGTTGTTTCGGATGAGCCGAGCAGGAAGACGCTGAAGGAGAACCCCGTCGAAGGGGTCGGTTATATAGTCGTCACGAACGATCCTATGATTGGGGCGAAGCAGTCCTTCCTTGACCCAGTCGAGATGGCGCTATTCAACGCGGATGCAATAAAGGTCCTCGCCGTAACCGGCTCCTTTAGGATCGTGCAGCAGGAGCTGGATAAGGTGATCGAGCAGATCGGTAAGGGAGAGAAGCCGATGCTTCCCCAGGTGATCATCGAGAAGGAAGCCGCACTCGCAGCGGCACAAATCTCCAATCCCTATGCGCAGGGCAAGGCTATGGCCGCTTTTGAGGCATCTCGCCGAGTCGCCAACCTCAGCACAGAGGGTACCTACAAGGTCGAGGAGCCTGAAAGATATCTGCCTATCCTCGCCGCGGCTCATGAGATGCTCAGGCAAGCAGCAAAGACCGCTGATGAGGTCAGGGAGGTGGAGAAGGCTAACGACACCGCCACTCGCCTCGCCCACTTCAGCAAGGGTGAAACCCGGAAAAAGACGAAGCTGTGTGACAAGTTTGAGAAGTAGCTTACGCATCAGACTCGGCGCCACGCCTTGTCTTCACTGCTACGCCAATCTTGAACGCCTTCATTTCTTCGCTTAGGAGTAGCGCCTTGCCGACACCTATGACGTCGGTTTTCTCCCGGATTATAATGACCTCGTCACCTGGACGTATCTTCTCCCCTGCGCGGAGGACATGCTTGGCGAAGACGTTTTTCCCCTGAGAAACGAACTCCGCAGCATCCTCGCTAACAGTGACGGTGTAAGCTAGGTCAGGGACTTGCTCCGCGAGGTGCTTTGCGGCGGCGATAGTGAGGGTGAATAAGCCGTCGTTTGGGCGGAAGTTTGCTAGTAGGGCTTCGCCCAGGTGGATGTGCCTAATCCTGCCCGTGTTTCGAGAGTGCAAAATCTTCACATCATCCGGAAATAGGGCTAACCCAGCCCCAGGGCCGAATTGGTAATCGGCTACAGCCCTTATCCGCCTCAGCTCCTTGTCCAATCCACCCCAGACTGGTCGCCTAGCCTTTATAAGCCGATTTCCCCCTCAATAGTGAGGCTCCGTTATGCGCTGCGAGGTATGCGGAAGAGAGATATTGGGTCCACCCCAGCGGAGAGTAATAGAGGGGGCGAAGCTGACGGTCTGCTCAAAATGCGCCCAGTTCGGGAAATCCGAGTGGGCACCCGGCAGACCAGCACCAGTAAACACCCCCAGCAGGGCGCAGGCATTCCCAACGCCCAACCCACGTCCCCGCATAAGAAACGACGTAGAATCCGTAGAGCAACTAGAACTCTCCGAGGACTATGGCACCAAAATCAGGAAAGCGCGCCAGAAGCTCGGTCTATCAGAGAAGGACCTAGCGAAGAAGATGCAGGAGAAGGAGTCGGTAATCAAGAACCTCGAGAAACAGGAGCTCACACCCGATAACAAGATAATCACCAAGATCAGGAAGTACCTAAACATCGACATCGTGGAGCACATCGACGCCTCCAAGGCTAAGATACTGGCGAAGCCCACGGGGGCTAAGACCATAGGGGACATGCTCCGAATGGATACGGAGAAGGGCGACGAGAAACCCTGACGGCGTCTGAAATGGACGAACGCCAACTCATACTAGTCACAGGCGTCCCCGGCACCGGAAAGACCACCGTCTCCACACTCCTCGCAGCCGAGCTGGGCGCCGAACAAATCGAACTCACCCGCCTAGTCAGGGAGGGCGGCCTCAGCCAGGGCTGGGACCAGGAACGCGCCACAGTCATCGCCGACATGAAGGCCCTCAGACACGCCATAGCCAACATCCTCAACAACACCATGAATCCCTTGATCATCGACGGCCACTACTCTCCAGATGTCGCCCCCCGAGAAGAGACCACACTCGTCGTCGTCCTCCGCCGCGCTCCTTGGATAATCAGGGAGGAATTACAAATCCGCGGGTACAGCACCCGCAAAGTCAGGGAGAATGTAGAGACAGAGCTACTTGGCACATGCCTTACCGACGCCCTCGCTGTCCAGGACCCAAAAAAGGTCTGCGAGATAGACACTACCACACAGACCCCCGAGGAAACCGTTAAGCTCATCCTCGCCGTCCTCGATGGGGAGGTAAAGTGCAGCCATGGAGCAGTGGACTGGATGAATAGCCCCGAGGCTGAGTCCCTCCTGAGGGAACTCTAAAATGTACATTGTGGTTCGATGCCCGGGTTGTGGGGAACTCATGCTTGCTAACACCGCTAACCAGACCCGAACCTGCCCCCACTGCAACCACCGCGCCGAGCTCAAGACCTTACGCATCTACGGTCGAGCCGAGACACCCGGGGAGGCCACCGAGCTCATGAAGAGTCTTAAGGCTAAGGAAGGCGGAGGCGAGGACTATACTCCCAGCTTTAGACGTCTAAACCCATAATCTTACAGCTAACAAGACGCAGCCCTCAACACGCGAGCTTTCTCATTTTTATATTAGGGCAGGGTATCTGTGGTCTAGAGGTTAAACAAGATGGCGGCTGTAACCAGCAGA
>CAZIKD010000124.1:0-6483 GCA_964539725.1 uncultured Candidatus Bathyarchaeia archaeon
TGGGGAACTGCTCACGGGCGGCTCTCCATACCTCCCAAGCGCGATCGCCGAAGATGCCGTCAAGCATCTGGTCGATCGTGGGCTCCTTAGGCTTCTCTTTAGCACTGGCCTGGGCGGCCTGATTTGCCTGCTGGACGGCCATTCGCCTCTGCATCTCCTGCATCTTCTTCCGCTTAAGGCGCTCAAGATCGTCGTCTGACATGCCGTAGAGACGGATGAGAGTCAACCCTTTAACCCTTTAGGCTCGACAGGCTACCCCGACTATATATGCCCCCGGGAAAGACATTGTTGGGCGAACCGATGATAGCCCCCAATGGAAAACCGATAATTGATGTACATGCTCACGTCACCCCCCGCAGGTTCCAGCAGGCAGTTCTCGCAAACAACTACTGGCATGGGATGACTCTGGAGGATGGGGAGCTTGACAACCCCAAGAACATGTGGACCCCAGAGAGGAGGATCGAGGAGATGGATGAGCTTGGCGTCGATGTCCAGCTAGTCTCTCCGACTGACTGCTTCTACCAATACGACAAAGACCCGGAGGTAACCGCCACGATAGCAGCAGAGTGCAACGACGAGATAGCGGAGATGGTGAGGGACTACCCAGCCCGGTTCATGGGGCTTGGGACGTTACCTATGCAGGAGGTCACCCTTGCCATGGATGAGATGAGGCGGGGTATGCGTCTCGGTCTCAAGGGCTTCATGATAGATGACCATGTCAATGGGAGGACATACGACGACCCCGCCTTCGAGCCCATCTGGGAGATGGCGGAGAAGCACAGCGCCTTCCTTCTCATACACCAATACGGGCCGACTACCGTCTGGTATAGGACCAAGAGCTATTTCCTCCCCAACTCGGTTGGAAACCTCGTAGATAGAACCCTAACCTTCGGCTGCCTCGTCTTCGGGGGTGTGATAGATGGACATCCCAGCCTAAAGATCTGCCTCGGCCACGTGGGGGGCTACGTACCCTACGCAGTCAATAGGATGGACAGAGGGTGGGACGCCTTTCCCAAGTATAGGGGGAAGGCGAGAGACCGCCCAAGCACATACCTTAGACGCTTCCTCTACGACACCACGACCTTCACAGATAGGAACCTGAGGTTCCTCATCGACTCTGTAGGGGTGGAGAACGTGATATTTGGGACGGATTGGCCCGCACCCATGGCAGTTGAGGATCCAGTTCGGAAGATCAAGTGGTCCAAGGTTCTTAACAACGTTGAACGCGAGGCGATCCTACGTAGCAACGCCGCGAGGACCCTGAGGCTGAACTAGGGTCAATTGAGTTCTCGCTCGTATTTCTCCTCGATGAGGTCCTTCCCCCAGATCCGGTGGGTCTTCTCTTCGGTTTTTTCGAAGCCCCAGCGTCTGTAGAGGGCGATGGCGGTTTCGAGCTCGTCGAATGTCCAGAGGATTATCCGCCTGTACCCTGCCTTGTGGCTGTAATCGACTGCCTTCTCCATTAAGCGCTTGCCGAGACCCTTTCCCCGGGTCTCGGGGGTGAGGAGGAACCATCTGAGTTGCGCCTCCTCCTCGCCGCTGCGGACGATGGCTATGCACCCGACGACCTTACCAGCGGATTCGACGACCCATATCCTCTGCCCCTCCCTGTCTCCGGAGAGGACGAACTCGGAGAGAGGACCGGCGATGTAGGCCTCGAAGGTGTTGTCGAGGCCAAACTCCTCCGCGTAGAGCACTCCGTGGAGGCGAACGATTTCGCCGAGGTCACCCGGCCTCATCTCGGTCCGGATAATGGTATCCATACACCCTAACCGATGATCAGAGGTTTTAATAGAAGATTCCGCCCAGTCTGACTCTGATCTCCCTTGCTTTTTGAGGTCCTCGCGCTTGTGACATCTCTCACAAATGCTCTCGGGGTGACGCTGATCGCGAAGGGGATGAAAGGCGCAAAGCCGATAGTTGCCGCATTTTACAGCTTGGCGATCCAGACGCTCATACTCGGGGCGCTACTGCTGACGCGGCTCCCTCAGCTAAACGTGGTGGCTGTCGGCTTCTTTGCGCTGGGGGGAATTCTCTCCTTGGGCGTCGGGAGGCTGCTCAACTTCGTTGCGATGAGGGGACTGGGGGTCGCGAAGACGAGTGCTTTAATCGGGAGCAGCCCAGTCATCACCACCATTCTCTCCATAATAGTAATATCCGAGAGACCGGACATACCAACAATCGTAGGGGCGGTAACCGTCGCCGTTGGCGTCGCCTTGATCAGCGGCGCCGGGAGCTTTAAGATCGAGAAGACGCTACTCGTAGGCCTTGGCTCCGCCCTCGCCTACTCGCTGAGCAACATCGCTAGCAAATCCGGAGTCCAGATACAACCCGACCCATTTCTCAGCGCCACTACCGGCGCGGTGGCTGGCTTACTCTTCATCTCCTTATATCTCACCTTGACAGGTCAGACCCGGGATCTGGGCATTAATCGCTCGAGCTTAGCCTACTTCGCCGCAACCGGAGTCCTCAGCAGCATAGGCTGGCTAACCATGATGCAGGCACTCGAGACCGGTCCGGTATCAGTGATAACGACGATCGTCTATAGCTACCCACTATTCGCCTTACTATTCACACGTTTCCTCATCAGGGAGGAGAATCTCACGGTGAGGACCGTCGTCGGCTCAACCCTCGTTGTATTGGGCGTCGCCATCGTTACTCTCCTATAATAGCCCATTTAGTAATCAAGGAGATAATAGAAATGCGTTATGAGGGGTGTCGTTATTTAAGCCTGTGCCGGTTTGATCCTGCCGAGCCGTAGCGCATTCAGAATCACGGCGAGACTTAGCCCCATATCGCCGACGGCGACGGCTATCCACAGCGTCACGAACCCGGATAGCGCGAGCAACGCCACACCAAGCTTCACAACGATGCTCATAGTGATATTCTCCCTTATGCGACGCATCGTTGCACGGCTCAGATCGATTACGTATGGTAATCTGTCTAGCCTGTCTTGCATGAGGGCGATGTCTGCTGTTTCTAGAGCAACATCACTCCCCATGGCCCCCATGGCAATGCCCACGTCTGCCCTTGCCAAGGCGGGCGCATCGTTCACACCGTCACCCACCATCACGACTCCGCCCATCCCCCTGAGAGAATCAACCGCCGTTACCTTCTCCTCCGGCAGAAGCCCCGCGAGGAATCCGTCGACGCCGACGCGATCCGCGACCTCCCGAGCTGTCTCCTCGTTGTCACCGGTTAGCATCTCCACCCTGAGGCCCCTCGCCTTCAAGGCGGCAACCGTAGCAAAAGACTCTGGCCTCACCTTATCAGTCAGAGTCAAAGACCCGATCACAGCGCCGTCCTTCGCAACGAGTATTATTGTTTTCCCGGCGTCCTCGGGGGCTACATGATTCGTATTGTTTATACCCAGCTCGGTGAGGAGCCTCGGGTTTCCCACGCAGACCGTCGAGTCCTCGAAGCGCGCCTGTACGCCGCGTCCCGGGTAAGTCTTGAAGCCTGAGGGTTCACCGTTCTCAATGTCGACTTTTCTCGCCTTCTCGATTATTGCTTGAGCGATGGGGTGCTCAGACTTGGCCTCGAGGGCTGCAGCGCACCTTAGTACCTCCGTGGGCTCCGCGCCCCGTACTTCGCTAACCTCAAGCTGACCCTGTGTCAGGGTCCCCGTTTTGTCGAAGGAGATGACTCGCGCCTTGGCAAGCTCCTCGATGTGTATGCTTCCTTTGATTAGCACACCGTTCCTGCTCGCGTTCGCGATAGCGGAGACCATTGCGACAGGGGTAGAGATAGCCAAGGCACACGGGCATGCGACCACAAGCATAACTAACGCCTTGTAGACCCAGTCAACAAGAGACTGACCCAGAAAAAGGGTAGGTACTACAGCGATGACGATGGCGGCAACTATAACCGCTGGAGTGTACCACCGGGAGAACCCGTCAACGAAGGCCTCGGTAGGAGACTTGCTCTCCTCAGCCTCCTCGACCATGTTTAGTATTCTAGCGAAAGTCGATTCCTCCGCCATGCTAGTGGCACGGACAGCGAGGAAGCCGTCCACACTCATCGTACCCGCGTAGACGTCTCCGCCGACGCCCTTCGCCACAGGCACCGATTCCCCAGTTATCGCCGACTGATCGAGGCCCGACTCGCCCTCTATGACCTCTCCATCGAGTGGGACCCTATCACCTGGTCGAAGTATAAACACATCACCCGGCATTACCTCACTCACGGGTACCTCGACTTCGACACCACCCCGCCTGATGACCGCAACCTCTGGCCTAAGTTCCATCAACTCCTCTATAGCATGGCGAGCCCGATCGCCAGCGTATTCCTCGAGTCTCTCGGCGAGATTGAAGAGGAGCACGACGGCAGCACCCTCCTCGATGTGTCCAATGAGGGTCGCCCCGACCGCTGCAACGGTGATAAGAAGATCAATGGTGACTCTGCGGTTTAACAAGGCCTTCAATCCCGATACCGCGATCGTATACCCAGAGACGAACATGGACGCGAGCAGTAGGATGTCGGTGATCAAGCTCTGACCTTGAAGAAACTCTAGAACGAGACCACAAGCTAGAGAGACGCCTGGGATGACGACCCCCAATACGTTTCCCGTAGCCCCATAATGGTCGTGGAAGCCTTCATCATGACCTCCATGTTCGTGATGATCGAGCTCATAGTCGCTCAAGCCGAGGCCTCGGATTCAACGATGAGGTGCACACATCTTTTATTAACTTAATGCTAATATTTGACTCATTTTTATGAATTATTATTAAACTCATAATCCATATTTATGAAAGGGATGGGTTCAGAGTGTCGGATCGTCTATTAACGCATTTTATCACGGAGACGCGAAGATTATGCGTGGTGTTCGGGTACGCGTGAAATAGGATAAGAAGTAATTATTAGGATCAATAGTAATTAAACTATGGATTTAATGAAGTTGCGCATTACATTTTAATCGTTGGATGCACAAGCAATTAATAATGTCCAGAAAAAGCGATTACGTCACGGTGGGTAAAGATACTCAACGTAAGGATGGAGTCGCTAAGGTAACAGGCTTCGAGAAGTTCGCCTCGGATCTCAGCCTCCCCGGCATGCTTCATATGAGGTTGCTTAAGTCGAGCTTCCCCCACGCCAAGGTGCTTAAAGTTCACACCGAGGATACGGAGAAGCTTGGAGCATACACTCTACTACCCGACGAGGTCCCCGACGTAAAGTTCTGCCCACGCCTTGTGAGCACACCAGAGGCAACCTACAAGGATTGGCGTATCCTCGCCAAGAAACCGCTGTATGTCGGTGAACCCATCGCTGCCGTCGCTGCTGACACAGAGGAGGAAGCCCAGCTAGCCATCGAAGCCCTAAAGGTTGACTACGAACAGCTTCCTGCCTACTTTGACGCTGAGGAGTCGAGGAAACCCGGTGCAACACAGCTCCACGACGCCATCGAGCTCAAGGGAACAATCATCAACCCTGAGCGAAACATCGCGTGCACCCTTGACCTTCAGGAAGGGGATGTAGATGCCGCGTGGAAGGAATGTGACGAGGTTGTCGAGCGTACATATCGGACAAACCGTAGGTACCATGTTCAGCTTGAAACCAAGTCGGTGCTTGTCAAACCTGAGATCGATGGCGGAATCAGCGTCTGGAGCACCACGCAGACAATACATAATACACGGCTCCTACTCCACGAGATATTCGGCTTGCCGATGGGCAAGATCCGCGTCTACAAGGTTCCCCTCGGGAGCAGCTTCGGGTCAAGCATCCAAGTTAACACCATCGTGCCAATAGCCGTCGCGATGGCGCTTAAAACCCGGAAGCCTGTCAAACTCACCATGACTCGGGAAGAGGATATTCGTGACCACGTCAGTTACAACATGATATTCAAGATCAAGCTCGGCGCAAAGAAGGATGGCACCCTAGTCGTGGGTCATCTCGACGCCATCCTTGATCTCGGATCCCACCAGATCCAGGCGTACAGCCTGTTAGGCTGCATGGCGGGGTGGTGGGTTAGTCTCTACAGGCTTAAGGCGAAGAGCTACAAGAGCGTCGGAGTCTACACGAATAAGACCCCGAGTTGCGCGTTCCGCGGCTACGGGAACCCCCAAGTCAGTTGGATGGTCGAAACAATAATGGATGAGTTAGCCGAAAAAATCGGTGTTGACCCCCTCGACTTCCGTCTCAAGAACTACATCGGGGAAGGTGAGATATTCTGGGGCCAAGGCCCGACCGTGAAAAGCGTCATCCGGAGTTGCGGTGTCGAGGAGATGCTCAAGAGGGGTGCCAAAATAGTTGACTGGTACAATCGACCCAAGGCGGGCAGCCAGACTGGCCGTTACCGCAAGGGACTCGGCATGGGTCGCGGCTTCCACACCAGCAGCGCGGGAGCCCCTGTCCCAGGCACAGTAGTAGACTTCAGCGGAGCAATAATAAAGCTCAACGAAGACGGCACCATCGACTACATAACAGCCCTCATGGACCACGGGGGAGGCACACTTGAAGCCCACGCAAAAATAATCGCAGAGGAGC
>CAZIKD010000125.1:0-6466 GCA_964539725.1 uncultured Candidatus Bathyarchaeia archaeon
CCTACAGCAACCCTACCCCCGACTTCGCCACATGGGTCGCGATGATGAACGTCAATCTCCAGAGGGAAATAGCCGAGATAATTGCTTCAAACGACATCTCCCTACTACACGCACATGACTGGCTTGTAGCCAGCGCCTCAATTGGCCTTAAACACATGTTCCGCATACCACTCGTCGCAACTATCCACTCCACTGAGTATGGGAGAAGAAGCGGCATCCACAACGACTACCAGAGGATGATCAGCTCAACTGAGGGCTGGCTGACCAGAGAGGCTTGGCGGATAATCTGCTGCAGCAAGTATATGGCCAAGGAGATTAACTCGACACTCGGCGTATCCGAGACAAGTATCGACATAGTCCCCAATGGGATCAATAACGCGTTATTCAGGGTACCAATCAACCTCGAGCAGCTCAGATCCAGGTTCGCGCAGCCCAACGAGAGACTCGTCTTATTCGTGGGCAGACTCGTCCAGGAGAAGGGAGTACCAACAATAGTCGAGGCTGCACCCCACCTTCACGGCCTGAACGTAAAGATTGTCATCGTGGGTGAGGGCTACCTGAAGGAGGAGCTGATAAGGCGAGTGAAAGAACTCGGCTTATCGGATAGGGTGTATGTAACGGGTTTCCTTGAAACCGAAACCATCAGAGGGCTATTCAGGGTAGCCGACGTCTGCCTCATACCCTCCATCTACGAGCCCTTCGGAATAGTTGCTTTAGAGGCTATGGCTGGAGGTTCACCAATAGTAACATCGGGATCAGGAGGACTGGGGGAGATCCTTGAACACGATAGGACCGCGGTGTTTGTATACCAAAGCCCAGAGTCCCTAGCGGGAGGGATAAGAAAGATTTTGAACGACCACAGATACGCAGATTATCTAAGAAAAGAGGCTTCAAAGCGAGTAAAATCATATGAATGGGGCGCCATAGCCACCAGCACAATAGGGACGTATATGAGAACCATTCTCGAGTATACTGAGGCTAAATGGAAACCGTTTTAACCCTTGAGATACCTATCCAACAGCACGAACCGATTAAAATAAGATTATAGTAAATTCTGGTGATATAATGCGGATTGCCTTATTCGTATGGGAGTACCCTCCCACCATCGCAGGTGGCCTAGGTACCTACGCTCAGTATATGGCCCCGGGATTGGTGAAGATGGGACACGAAGTTTCAGTCTTCACACTGAATAGGGGCAGGTTTCCAACTCGTGAGGTTCTCGACGGAGTCGACGTCCACCGACCCCTGATATCAGATGCCAGTAACGTCTTATCACTCATCGCCGACCACGGTCTGAGAAGGTGGGGGGCTGGGATCAAGTTCTTCAGCGATATCATGATCTACAACACCCTATCGACGACCAAACTACTCAACGAACTCATCATCGAGCAAGGATACAAATTCGATATGGTGTCATACCACGACTGGCTCAGCGGCATAGCCGGCCTTATGGTGAAACAAAACTCAGATCTGCCATGCGTCTTCCACGTCCACTCCACGGAGTGGGGGAGAACCAACGGCAGAGGCTCAGAGGTAGTCTCCAGCATCGAAAAAACAGCCTCAGATAGCGCGGACCAAGTCGTGACCGTAAGTAACGCGATGAAGTATGATCTGACGACCCACGGATGGAAGGAGGACAAAATCAACGTTGTATGGAACGGCGTTGACCCATCAAAATACGACCCAGATAAATACACCAAGAAAGATATCCAGGCAATCCGAAGAAAATACCAGATAAACGAAGACGAAAGCATGGTGCTATTCGTAGGGAGGCTAACCCACGTAAAGGGAGCCGTGGAGCTCGTAAAGTCCATGGCAGAAGTCCAAAAAAGGTCACCTAAAGCAAAACTCGTGCTCCTAGGCATTGGCGAGCAGGAGAACGAGATCCAGGGCCTAGTCAATAAACTCGGATTAAACCACAACGTAAAGCTCCAATTCGAGTTCGTATCCGAAGAGGAGAGGATCCAACACTACGCAGCATCCGACGTCTGCGTCTTCCCCTCCCTATACGAGCCATTCGGAATCGTGAGCCTCGAGGCGATGGCCATGGCCAAACCCGTAGTAGTCGGAGCCCGAGGCGTCGTAGGCTTCGCCGAACAAGTCATACCGAATGGCCCAGAAAAATGTGGCATACACGTCAACGGAGGAGACCCAATAGACATCGCGTGGGGCATAGATGCGGCCCTTCGAGACAAAGAAGAAGCTAAGGCGTGGGGGCTAAATGGGAGGAAAAGGGTACTCGACACCTTCACATGGGACAAAGCGGTCTCGGAGACGCTGAAGGTCTACCAGAAGGTCATCCACTGATAGCCGATCGAATCTTAGAGGCCACATCCTCCGGCATCGTTTCAACCACAACCTCGTCGTGAAGCCTCTCCATGAACCCAGTATCTGTGGTATAGAGTGGCTTTACGTCGGGTCTGGAGATCATTCTTAAGTGGACGCTGAAATGTCGCGATTGAGTGTCTAAGGGTCCGGAGAACATCGACATGTTGAAACCTTGAACACCAAGCGCGTTGTAGCCCTTCAGCATAGCTGACAAACCCTTCGAGAAGTCTCCAAGCGTTGCTTCACTCATCTCAAACAGATTGGAGGCATCGACGACGCCCACCACGTTGTTGTTCCCAAACCCACAGAAGCTCGTGTACCATTTGGAGCCACCGAACCCTCCTATGAAACGCTCCAAATTCTCCTCTTCCGCCTCAACTATATCACTCCAGTAACTCACACCATGCTTCTCCTGGAATACTCTAGATGCTTCCAACGCTTCGTAGATGTAACGAGTTGGGGCCTCATCGGCTATCACTTGGAAGTGTGGGTGAAGCATGCTGGCCGCCGCTGTGAGGAGGTGATTCCAGTTTATTGAGCAGAACCTGACCTGAGGGTGCTTCGCCCTCACTGCCTTAATGTAGCTGATTGAAGCCTCAAGCCCGTTCCTAATGTGCATTGCATCTAACCTATCGAGGGGGAGGAAATGTTCTCTAGTTAATACAACAACCGCATGATGTTGAGCGAATGCGAAGAGGTTAGGTAGGGCAATAGCTTCACCGACCCTCAATCTACCCTCCGGAATAAGGCTCCTTGGAAACATCGGAGTATTTGTCTCCACGCGATCGGGGCAAAAGGGACAAGTCTTCCTAGAAGACTCAGCGAGTTCTAGGACCGAGGAGTCGCCGGCCTTAATCTTCGGCCTATTCGCCCTCTCGATGTTAATTCTACACCATCTCTCAAGAAGCGTATCCTTCCTACGCTCAACTACCTGAATCTCCGGCTTGAACCCCGTTGAGGGGGTAAGAATCGTTGTTTCCTTTAGGCTCTTCTCAAATTTGACATAGTGTTTCATGGGGTAGATACCTCTTTTAGCCCACCCAGATCCTCCGAGATGACCCTCAGAAGCTCCCCGACGCTCCAAGCCTGTGAGATGCAGCCACGTGGATGATGGGGAGTATCTCCATCGAAGACCTCGGATACACTACCCAGACCCGCTTCGTAAAGGTGTTGGTCGAAGGCATGTAGAATATGGCGAATCATCACAGAAGATGGATTCCAACCTAGCTTCACATAAGATGATATGAAGGGCCCTGCGAGCCAGGCCCAAACCGTACCATTATGGTATGCGATATCACGTTCCCCCGGGCCTCCGGAGCATACTCTGTGGTACCTAGGATCCTTGGGGGACAGGGTCCTCAAACCATACGGAGTCAGGAGGTGCCGCTCAACGTTCTTGAAGACGCTACCCCATCTTTGACGCCACAGGACGGGGAACGGGAGGCTTATGGAGAAGATCTGATTGGGTCTAACTGAGTCGTCGCCTCCCTCCTCGCCGACACAGTCGTACAGATAGCCACCCTTACCATTCCAGAAGACCTGATTGAAACTGCTTTGAACACTTAACCCCAGATCCCCATAGGGTTCATGGTCCTCATCGAGCCTCCTTGAAAGTTCCTCGACGGATTTGAGTGAGTTATACCAGAGAGCATTCACCTCAACGCACTTACCCCTCCTCGGAGTGACAGGAATACCATCAACCCTAGCATCCATCCACGTGAGGGAGTACTCCCCCGATTTCGCCTCAAGCAAAAAGTCTTCAGCGATCCTGCTATAGTCGGTCCCGCGTCTATACCACTCGATGATCTCCCGGATCTTCGGGTAGACCTCCCTGATGAAGGGGGTATCAGAGGTGTATGAGAAGTACTTATATGTCGCGTAGATTAGCCAGAGCGAGGTATCTATCGACGCGTAGTGAGGCCTTTTATCTTCATCAAAGTATACCGGGGCGAGGCCATTTCGTGTATTCTTCAAATATCTTCTTATGACATCCTTTGCCTCCTCGAATCTCCCCGTCGTTAGCAGTAAACCGGGTAAGGCGATGGCAGCGTCTCTACCCCACTCACCGAACCAATGATAACCCGCCACAACCGTGTTCGTGTCATCCGGTAACTTCACCGTGAATTGATTTGAGGAGATGATCAGCCAGTCGCGCAGGTGACTACCAGTCGATGAAGCTATCTTATCATTTCCAGCTACTCTAAACGCCGCCTCATTCGAGTTATCCGATGCATCAGCTGAGGCCACTATGCTGAATACATCCTGGTCATTAAGAGTCGCCTTGAAGATTCCCGGGCTGAAGTGGTCCTCTCGATCCTCTAAGCCCCTCTCGGCCTCTAGATCATAAACCATGTTTCTGTACCATGTCTCAGAGGACTCATACTCACCACCATTGCTTCTAAGGTACAGGCTCAGCGCGTCAACGTTAGACTCCAAACGGATCCCCCCAGGTATAGGGTACTGGGAGAATGCTAACCCAGAATTCTCTCTGGTTCGGGAGTGGAAGTCTCTGCAGTTGACGAGGGGGCGAATATGAAGCTCGACACCTCTAGGCGCGTTCAATTTGTAGGAGATGATCGATGTGTTCCGCCCAGCGGGCATAACAATCGTCTTCTCAAGGTTGACTCCGTCTATCCGATAAATGTAACGCGGCAAGGGATCTAGGCGGAACCCCTCGAGGTACTTGTTACCATCTGGGTATAGGGTATCCGGGTATCTGTTTACTGAGAGGGCGTGCCTCCTCCCGTCGATTATAATCTCCTCCTCTAGCTTGGAGAGGAGCAACAAGCGTCGAAGGTTAGGAATGAGGCTAGCCACCAATAATCCATGATAGCCCCGAGTGTTCGCCCCAATGATGGTAGTGGAGGCGTACCCCCCTAAACCGTTAGTGATGATCCACTCCTTATCCATCGCCTTAGAGTAGTCGGCAGCAACCTCACGTCTGAAGACGATCGCCTCGGGGCTCATGCGTATCCCATTTTCCTAAAGCATCCTTTCTGCAACGCCATATGGCTCTGGATAACCTTTCTAAGCTCAAGCACAAGTGCCTCGCCCTCCAGATCCGACTCGTTCACACCCCTGACCTCATCAGCCAATACCTTATCACGGAGACCCTGCTCAAGCCAATTCTCGAAATCGCCCCTGCCCCGATGGAACTCGATGCTCCGGAGTGGCACCTTAGCAAGGAGATTATAGAACCCAACCAGGCTAAGAGCGCTTGACCCTATGCCGCCGCTCTTACCCTCAGAGATTTGGAAATCAAACCGCTCGTTCGCCGCCAGGGTCTCAATCCTCAACCTATTCTCGAAGTCCATGAGCACGGCCATGGAAGTTAGAAACGCATCGATTGGCTTCGCATAGGGACTGAAGTAAGAGTGCACCGCCCCCGGTCCTCCCCCCGCGGTGAACATGTAGTAGAGGTGGTCGCTAATCTGCAAATACCTCCAGATATCCATAAAGCCCTTATCCCCGGACTCTTTGACGAGCCTCTCAATGTCCCTAACCCCCGCGAAAAATGCCCACTGCATGTCGTTACCGATCCAGCTGTCAGTCGACCGCTCAATATCCGCCCACGAAACTGTCTTCGACTCAGGGACGTCGATGACGCCTAAAGGCCCATGCTCCGCTATCACCCTCGAAGGCGTGGATAACGTGAGGTTATCCCTCTTCAGGATCTCGCCTGGCAGCTTCCTAAGGAAGTCGTGTATGCCAGTCTCGGGCCAATGGTGCTCCCCGAAGGTCTCGTAGTCGAGGAAAAGGCATATGTATTGACCGCTGGTTGAGGCAAGCCAATCCGCGTACTTTTCAGCGGTTAGCGGCCACTCGCTCCAAGTCGTGGTGGAGAACCTGAAGCCCACGTCGTCCGTGAGCTTATAGTTACGTAGTATCACCCTGAGCCTACTACATTCATTTGCGCTGAGAAGCCTGTTAGGGGAGCTAGAGCCAATGATCCTCTCGGCGCCCTCGGTGAATATCCCCCTAAATCCGAGTTGCTCGACTGACTTGGCGATCTCATTATTGTAGATTAGCTCAGTGTTCTCAAAGACTCTCGGAGATTGTCCAAGCAGCTCATTCACCGTTTTCCTATGCTGGTTGACCTGAGCGATGAACTCATCTTTACGTGGATAAAGACTCGAAA
>CAZIKD010000126.1:0-6453 GCA_964539725.1 uncultured Candidatus Bathyarchaeia archaeon
TTATTTATTGAGAAATTCGTCGGCGATCTTAACATACATCTGATTTATCTTGGTTAGCCAAGTGACGTCTACGTATTCGTTCTTTTCGTGGACGCCGCCCCCCCTCTTCGGGTCGGAGATTCCGCGGGCTGGGCCGAGATGGAGGCAGGGGATCTTACCCACACCAGCGAACGTATTCGCGTCAGTGATGCCGTATGCGTACTGGTAAACGGGGGGCTTCCCCATCACGTCCTTGTAGACTGGGTCGAAGGCCTTGATTATGGGATCCATTTGTGACATGACGTAAGCCCCGTACTGGGGAGGTTTCGTCCTCACCTCAACGGTGCTCTTGAGGTTCAGGCTCTTGACGAGACGATCCATATCGGCTATGGCTGTGTCAGCGGTTTCACCTGGGACAAGGAGTCTGTTGACCTCGAAGCGCGCGGATGCGGGAACAACGACAGAGTAGATCTGATAGCCACCATCAAACTTTAGAGTGCAGTAGTTGCCCTTACCGAAGTCGTTATGGTTGAGGAAATGAAGCTTGTCGAGGTTCGCCACGATTTTGGCAGCGTCCTCGACTGCGTTAACTCCGAGGTGAGGACGGAAACCGTGGGCGGCTTTACCTCGAACGGTGACCTCATAGAGTATCTTTCCAGTGATTCCTAGGGGCATGGGCTTCGACTCGTCACAAGGGTAAGGCTCGGCGAGGACGATCCCATCCACTTTAGCGAAGTCCGTCTTGAGCATCGCTTTGGCTCCTTGACCGTAGGCCTCCTCATCTATTACGGCGCTGATACTGAGTTCACCCTTGATTTTGTGACCGGAATCTTGGATGGCCTTGAACATCGTTAGGATGCATGCGAAGCCTGCCTTCATATCGCAGCTGCCGAGACCAATTAGTCGGTCTTCAATTCTCACAGGTTCGAAGGGATCAGTCTCCCATCCCTCAACAACGGGAATCGTGTCCAGGTGACCGTTATAGTTAAGCCTCTTCCCTGGTTTATCCCACATGAGGCGGGCGTAGACGTTCGGTCGTCCTGGCTCCACTATATGAGTCTCGGTCTTAAGGCCGAGTGCCTCTAGTTCGACTTTTATGTACTCTGCGAGTTCCCCCTCCTTGCCAACAACGGAGTTGATCCTTATCATCTCCTCAAGCTTACGGAGGGTGTAGAGATCGTCGATGCCCTTCACGGCGTCGTTAATCATTAATCTCGCGCCGTAATACGGCGTGATACCTGTATAAGACTTACGAAATTCGTGCGTGCGGCGTCCCGGGGCTGGAAGCAGAAATGTATAGAGGGCCACGTACCCGGCTGGCGAGATCGCCTTCATCTAGGTGCAACCATCTAATTAGATCCTCAAGGAGGTGGAGGCTTCCTTGCTGTCAAACAACTATACCGCATATTCTCATCCGCAGGATAAGGCAGCTAAATATAAAATACTAGGTCGGGTTGAGTTCTGGGGGATCTGACTTGAAGCTCGTTACGTTTAGGGTTCACACCGAGCGTAGACTCGGTGCAGTCGTGAAGGATGGGATCGTAGACCTCAACTCTGCATATTCTGCATACCTGAAGGAGAATGGAGAAGCTTACCCTAAGCGTACCGCCTCCGCCCTCATCCCGCCCGACATGGTTGGCTTCTTAGAGGGAGGGGAGAAGGTGAGGAAAGAAGCTGAGAAGGTCCTCAAGTGGGTTGCGAAGAAGAGGGGGGCCGTCGGCGTCGACGGGGAGAAGCTCGTCCTTGGCTCCGAGGCACGCATCCAGGCGCCTATTCCTTACCCGGGGAAGATCTACTGTACCGCCGTAAACTACTACGACCACGCTACAGAGCGCATGGCAAAGGACCCAGAGGCAAGAAAGAAGGAAATAGTTCGCCTCAAGAGCTTAAACTTAAAGGTCGCTGACTGCTTCCAGAAGCAACCAAGCCTCATAATAGGCACAGGGGACTTGATAATTAAGCCGAAAGTCTCCAAACAGCTTGACTACGAGAACGAGCTAGCGGTCATCATAGGGAAAAAGTGCAAGGATGTGAAGCCCGAAGAGGCCTACGCCTGTATCGCAGGGTACACAATTCTTATCGACGTGAGCTTCCGAGACCAGGGTTTCCCGCAGGACGTCGACTTCCGCCTCTATAAGGGGGACATAAACTGGACAAAGGGAAAGGGAATGGATAACGCTGCCCCCATGGGGCCAACAATCGTCACCGCAGACGAGATACCTGACCCCTACAAGATACCACTCAAACTTGTGACTCGAGTAAACGGCAAGATCCGTCAGAATGGTACAGTGGAGGACATGATAATCAAAATCCCCGACTTAATCAGCTACATGAGCAGGGGGACGACTCTCAACCCGGGCGACGTTATTGCCACCGGTACGTGCGCAGGCGTCGCGGCGAGCTGGGGTCCCGAGGGATTCCTGAACGTAGGCGACGTGCTGGAGTGTGAAATCCAGCCTATCGGCGTAATGAAGCACACCGTCGTCGAGGACAAGGGACCAATCTAAACAAAGATTTCAAACGCCCCCTCGCGGGGGCGTACTCTTTTCTTGGTTATTCGAGGTAAACGCCCTTGACTATATAATCAGATGCATCACACTTGAAGCCGTTTCTGGCGAGAGCCTCCCCAATCATAGTAGCATTCGCTTCGTGGAAGCAGCTTAGTAGAGGAATCCCCCTATCCGCGGCCTTCCAAAGTGCGAACCGGATGCAAGCATCCGGGTCACCTCCCCAGACGCCTATGTTTAATGCCTGCTCGGGCATGAATCGGGCGCCGAGTGTAACGACGCTTCCTGTCCTCTCGTCCTTGTATACCATTCCATGCTTCGTCATATGTTCGCAGAGAGCGGGGCTGAACCGGTAGAACGTTCGATTCATCACAAGCCAGCCAAACCAATCGTCCTCAAGGGGCATGAGGAGCTCGGTTGCCTCCTTCGGGTCATGAACGGATGTAAAGCCACCCACTGTACCCATCGCGGGTGTAAAAAGTCGAGTGTTACCTTTGAAAGTTCCCCGCAGCCTGAAACCATACCTCTCAGCTAATCCACTGCTCACAACGTTTGTGACCCCCGTATACATCTTCATCTCCTTGACCCCTTGAGTCCGAGCGAGCTCTAACCAATGTTCGTAGAGATGCTTACCTAGCCCCAAGCCTTGTCTCTCAGGGATTACGCGGAGTGCCTCCAACCAGACTGTGCCATCGGGCAAGACTGTGTATTTACCGCAGGCGACGAGCTCCCCATCGATCTCCTCGACGCTGAACTCGCCGATCATATCGGAGGCGAACATTTCGAAGACCTTCGGCAGATATCTGAGATTGGGTGTCGACTTCGACTCTACCCAAATAACCTTCTCCTTGTCCTTTGGCTCCGCCCTGCGTAGAACGATGTTCATGTGGTCACCGGTTTGTAGCCCGATCCAGGCTCGCTAGTGTAAAACGTTTCGGTGAATATGAGTCCCGAAGGCTAATCGATCCATTTGGATTCATCGTAGTCGACGACGGCGAGAACATCATTCTGAACCTCTACTAAACCGGATGTACGGAAGCGTAGATTAAACCGGTGCAGGGGGATCGTATCGCGCGCGCCTTCAGAGTATAGGGACTGTAGACGGCGCCGAGTACCTCCACCTTTTTCAACTTCATATTGTGACCTGTATATGCAGACATCTTTTTCCTCCATCGCGGAGACGAGGTGACCAGCCCGTATAGCCCTAGCGCGGAGCGCCTTCTAGAATAAAAATTATCTCCTATGCAGTTGTAGCTGCCCTTCAACCATACCAAGATGGACCATCACGTTAAAAATATCCCTCAGCCCGATCCTCTCACACTCAGCCTCAAGGCTTCTGAGTGGCCTGTTCCCCCTATCTCGTGGGCGATGCTCGGAATACCCAGCCTCTGCTTGTGGAAGTCCAGGATATGTATACATTTCGTGAGGAGTTGTCGGTTAAGATCTGTGCCATGAGCATAGGTAAACTCACATCCGAGGACACAATGCTGCCAAATAGGGGTACGGTGCGTCGTCCGTGGAAGACCAGGTTAAGGTCAACGAAATCCACTGTTTCCTCCGGTGGCTCAGGTGTCTACCGCGTCCAATGGGCAAAGGCAACAGGATTAGCGACCGGCACCGATAGGATTGTTCCCCGTATCTTTCCCTAGCGCATCAAATAATCTACAGTTTGGATGAGTACATTGAACTTGGCAAAATCGTTGGCGTTAACTATCTTTGCTCTTATCAATCTGTTTGAGCTGAGACTTGTACATATCCAAAAGCTCGGGGATGGTTGTAGCCTCCTCCGACGATTTATCATTGCGCCACCTCTGGAATCTGGGGAAACGTACAGCGAGTCCCGCCCCTTTCCGGATAGCATCATAACCAGCGGTGTGAATGGGGCTGAGAGTCAACTCATCTCCAAGGACCTCCATCACCTTCTCAGGCGTAAACCAAAGGTCAGCCTTAAGGAGGCTGTCGACTAGGGGGTGCTTCCCCTCGTGGTGAAGGGGTTCTAGATATTTTGGCAGTGCGGCGAGGACCTCATCGGTGAAGCCCGAGCCTACCTTACATACTGTCCTATACATATCTGCGTCATGATCATAGGCAGCGCCTAGTAAGGCGCCATAGCTTCCTGCGCGCCTCCCCATGCCATAAAATGCCCCCACAACTACAAGATCTACTGGGTCAGACATCTTACTCTGATAGCTTCGCTTCATCTTGACCCATAGCCAGCTCCGAGCACCAGCTCTGTAGATAGACTCATCCGCGAGGCTTTTACATACAAGTCCCTCTGTTCCGTCTGCGATCGCCTGCTCGAAGAATCTTTCAAGCTCTCGGGGATCATCGGTCTCAATGCTATTAACCCTGTGAAAGCGATTCGATTCCTCCAGAATCTCGGTTAACTTAGCCTTCCTCTTAGGGTAGGGCTCGAGGGTATAATCCTCGCCTTCGGCATACAGACAGTCAAAGAGGAATATCGTAATCGGTAGCCGTTCCACGGCTTCCTGAACCCCGTGCTTACGACGCCTCTGCATAAGGGTCTGGAAGGGGCGCATCTCCCCCGTGTCGGGGTCAATGGCAACCACCTCCCCCTCGACGATTACACTTCTCACCTTGATCTGCCCCCGAGCCATCTTGACAGCGTCGGGATACATATGGGTGATATTCTCAAGGCGCCTGCTGAAGATCTGGATCGTCTCACCGTCTTTATGTATCTGTAGACGCTCACCGTCAAGCTTGTACTCAGCGGATAACCTGCCCAGTTTCTCTACGATTTCGTCAGCAGTACTGAGCCGTTGCGCCGCCATCGCCATGATAGGTTTTCCAACCGTGATCTTGAAGCGCTCGATGGCCTCAATCCCTTTTCCGGCGAGAGTCTCCGCCACATCTCCGAGATCGCTGCTGAGGTAGTAAGCCCTCTCGAGTATCTCACGAGTTTCCTTCGAGCCGGTCTTAGCGATGGCGAGGGCGTCGAGGATAGTCATGTCCCCGATACCTAAACGGAGGGCACCGACGACAGTGCGAGCTAAGTATCTGACTGCAGTCGGTGATGCGTTCACCATAAGTTTAACCAACCGATCGATCTTGCGGGAGGCACTCCCCTGACCTGACTCCTTGGCGATTGCGTCAAAAGTTGTGTAAACTTCTGATACAGTGGGTTTCTTCCCACCAAAACTCGCCACTTTCTTCTGATTTAACGCCATTTCAGCGGCGTAACCTATGTCCCCCATCTCAGCTACAAATTGCTCAACCCTCGCTTTTTGGAGCCCAGTAGCCTTGACTATCGCCTCGATGACGCTCTTCTCCGCCATTCCGATCTCAGGCTCACCCGTCCAGTCAGGATGTATCTTCCCCTGTGTAAGGTAGATTACCTCCGCCATCTCATCTGGCTCAGCCTCACGAAAAATTTGCGCGAGTATATCAGTCATCTCAAGGCGCTTAGTAGTCGCCTCCAGTTTGACGTAGGTCTCCACAAGGGTGTCATAGAGCATTAGGATCGAAGAAGGAGTAGACGGAGGCGATTAAAACTATGCTCCTAGACCGTATAGGTACTCGAACTCCGCTTCCCTATCAATTCGTACTCCTCAAAGGCATCTAATAGGCAGTATCGCCCAGCTTTCTCCGTAAACAGGTCGAAAACATACTTAGCCCCTTTCTCAGCCTCGATCATGGTTAGAAGATGAGGGGGGAAGAAGTTGATGGACATCTGGTCCCAGATCATATCAAGCTTGGGCGCACTAGCATAACGTAGGGCGATGTAGCTTTTGAAATGGGTGACCATATCAACGTAATGAGCTGCGTTAAGGTTAGCTAATTCATCTATGGTCTTGATGTAGTCGGTTCCATCGCCACTTTTGATGAACTCGAGGGCTTTCTCTAATTTATCACTATGATCCTTTAGCATATGCTTATGCGTTGCTCTCTGGAGAGTGTCTCCTCCTACCCAGTCGTCTGCGTGGAGAACCTCGTGGACAGCTGTGTA
>CAZIKD010000127.1:0-6436 GCA_964539725.1 uncultured Candidatus Bathyarchaeia archaeon
CGCAAGGAGCACCAGTTTTCAAGACTGGCGCCGTGGTCCGCTTGGCTACCCCGGCCCTGCTACACATGTCTGAACGCTCTGTAAAACCTTATCGGAGTCCTAATTTGGCTCCGAGAAACTCTCGATACTTATCTGCTTGCTCAGACTTGTCACCCTGACGCAGACCCGCGGCTCGTCGCGACGGATGTACCTCTTCTGAGCGTTCTTAGCCACGACGTAGCGGTCGTCCTCGTAGGCGACGCCGTTGAGGGCATCGAGGACAGCCTTCTCGAGGTTGTCGAGGTCCGGCGTAGTTGGGACCCAGATATCCTTACGCCTCGACTCTGGGCGGTCCATGTAGAAGATCATCGACACCTGTATCGGACCAGAGAGGGGCTGATCAAAGTGCTTGGAAGCCTCCTCCTTCACCAGCTTTTCCCAGGCCGCAACCTTCTTCGGGGTGAAGCTCCACGTCCTCCCACCTTTTCGCACTGTCCTGGCTCGAGCCTTGGGGACGGGGTCGCCCTTAACCTCGAAGTATACATGCTGCATGCAGACTGATGTGCCAAACGCTTAGATGAGGCTTATGCAAAGGTTACATTGTGGTTATGGAACTATTCGCGAACTCGAAGACTCCAACCTACGCCACAAAAATTGATTTGAAAAGTGTACGCCTATTTTTTGAACTATCCCCTCTTTACATCCATGACAAACCTAACCAAGGCCTTAACATATGACTCCTGATCGTCGCATATTCCCATATGGCTGCCATTGCCTCATATCGCGTACGCATTATCAAATAAAAAAGATATAATCCCCGAGAATTACCATGATGCAACAGGTAATTAATATGGAGGCACATTCCAAGGTACTAGCAAAATACGTGGTAAACCTCAGATACGAAGACCTGAAAGACGAGGTAATCGAGAAGGCGAAGATGCATCTTCTTGATTCACTGGGCAACATTCTCGGAGCATGCGAGATGCCTTGGTCCCGGATTGTAATAGATGTAGTCAAACAGATCAAAGGAGAACCCCAGGCCACGGTAATGGGTGTAGAAGGGAAATACCCCACAATAATGGCTGCACTGGCAAATGGCACCATGGCTCATGGCATAGATGCAGATGATTCTGGTGCTAGGCCAAGCTGGGCACACCCCGGGTCCTGCATCATTCCAGCTGTTTATGCCGCCGCTGAGTCAGAAAAGGTCAGCGGGAAGGAATTGATCACCGCATTAGTAGCTGGCTACGAGATCAACTGCCGCGTCGACTCTTCAGTATACCCCGGCCTTAGGGATAGGGGTTTTCACGCGACAGGGGTAGTCGGAACAATTGGAGCAGCCGTGGCTGCTGGGAAAATATTTAGTTTAAACGAGGAGCAGATGGGAAACGCCTTCGGACTAGCAGGTATCCAGGCGGCCGGTCTCGATGAATGGTTAACCTCCGGCGACATGAGTAAAAGATTACACGCGGGCAAGGCGGCTATGAACGGCGTTCTCGCAGTGCTCCTAGCACAGAAGGGCTACACCGGACCGTCAACAGTTTTCGAGGGAAAATACGGTTTGCTAGCCACGCATGCAGACAATTATGACATCTCAAGATTGACTGAGGGGCTTGGAACCGAGTATAAGATAATGGGATGCAAGTTCAAACCGTATGCGTGTTGCCACGAACTATGTCCACCGATAAGTCTCGCACTCAAAGCCCAAAAAGAACACGGGATTAAACCGGAAGATATCGAGAAGATAAGAATCGGGTTGAACCACATCACGGCGGAGAATCAGTTAAAGGTAGCGGAGACGCCGCTGCATGCCCAGAACCACGCAGCCGTAGCGGTTGCCATAGCTCTTGTAGAGGGCAAGGTATTCATGAAAGAATTTTTCGAATGTTACAATGATCCCAGGGTGATTGAACTCGGAAAGAAGACTGAGGTCTACATCGACCCAGAGATAGACAAGGTGTTTCCAACGAAGATCGGTACAAGATTGGAGATTATAACCAAAGACAACCATTATAATATATTTGAAGAAGATAAGCAGCCAATACCCCCCAGCTTCATCAAGGAGAAATTCAGGGCATTGGCATCATCGCAATTACCGGGGGAAAACATGGAGAGGCTGATTCATACGATTGATGTATTGGAAAACCTAGAAAGTATAGCAGGCTTATCAGAACTTTTCCCATAATTTTCCCGCATCTCGATTGCGCGCGCTATTTGTCGGTGAGGGAAGATACTGTAAATTTGGAAAACGTCTGATGAGCCTCCATCCTAATGCGCGCGCTGACGAATCAAAGATAACCAAGCCACTAATCTTTCCAGCACCTCGCCACATCCTCACCACGACAGAACCAAACACCAGGGCGGCTCATCATGTGCTGGATGAGCTTCTCCACCATCATGATTCTGTGGGCTCGTCCGCTGATATACGGGTGCATCGTGATCATGAATACGCCGTTTGGCACGCGGTCATACATGTAATCGAACTCCTGACTCCAGATCTCAAAGACCTGCGAGGGGGTGTGCAGCCCAGGGTTGACGCGTGGTTGAGGGTTGAACTCATAGAGTGGCCAGTCGTCAATGACCCAGGCGACAGGTATCTCGAGGATGCTTGACTCTCTACCGAATACCCATGGCTCGCTCGGGGAACCGTGATCACCTATTCGGCACCTATAGACGTTGAAGTCGTCGGCCATCTGGGTACTATCGTATAGGAAGTCATGATCTTGTAGGAGCTTGATCGTGTTATTACTGTTGGCGAAACCACCTGAGCGGTTCCCAACTGGATACTTCCCTGTCACTTCCTTTATTACATCCATAGCTTTCTCGAGGAGCTCTAGCTCCTTCTCATAGTTGAGATCGGGTGCGTTTTCGTGACACCACATATGGTGTGCTATCTCGTGCCCCTTTTCATGGATCTTCCTCGACAACTCTGGGTAGGTAGCTATCGTCCATCCGGGTACGAAGAACGTTGTCTTAAAATGGTACTTGTCACAGAGGTCGAGGACTCTGGGCACCCCGACTCTTGGGCCGAACTCTCCCCTTGAGATGAGTGTAGGCGTCGTCTCTCCCCGTAGGACGAAGGCTGACATGGCGTCGAAATCCCAGCTCATTACAATGGCGCACTTCTTACCCGGTGGTAGAACTATTGGCATACATATTCCTCCAAGGAACTTGTTCGGGCTAAGTTACTACTCGTCTACGTTTAAGATAGAGGATCGGGGATTTGTGAGGCGTTCTCCTGAATCTTCGTCAGTTTGCCTTTTGGTATCCACCCGTATCTCCACTCCTGGTTTAGACACTCTACCCACCCAAGTGCTTCCCCTAAGAACTGAACGACGTCCCCGACCTTTGCATTCAGCTCCATCGAGTTGTAGTTCTGATTGAATTTTCCTCTCGAGCCCTCGATATCTATATACGATGAGGGTACCCACATTTCGACGCCCTTCGAATCTCTACACCAAAACCAGCCGGGCATCTCCTGGTCCTCCCTACCCACGGAAACCTCGTCTCCCTCTGCAGAGATCATCGCGTATGCGAAGGAGGCCTGGTGGTCCTTCGTGACGCGGTATTTTAGGCGTTTCACGCTCGGGGAATAGTTGGATGGAATAATAAGATTTACCTAACCTAATTAATGGAGACGGCTGAAGACGTCAAGGTGTTACTTCTTGTCTCCCTTACGACGAAGATCGAGATAACACAACCCAAGAGGGCTAGAACACAGTTGAGGAGGAATAATGCGCTTACACCGACAAATGCAGAAACAACGCCTGCTACGGCAGGACCTACGAATGTGCCGAGATCCCTCAACAGCCTGTAGAAGCCAAATGCCTTCCCCCTATTATCCGTGGAGCTGATGTCCGCTACTAGTGCACTGGCTACGGGGTGGAAGAAGCCCGTCCCGAAGCCTAAGGCTAGGCTCGACGCCACCAATAGAATTGGTGATGAAGCGACATACAAGCCAGCGAAGCTCAGAGCAGTGAAGACCATACCCACAGCAATAGGTAGTCTCCTCCCGACACGGTCCGATACGGGGCCGGCGAGAAATGAGCCGAAGGCGGTGGCTCCGGAGATGGCTACGAAGAGGAGGGCGAGTCCCTCGATGCTCAGCAGATTGGTCTTCGTCGTGTAAAGTGGGATGATCGCACTGAAGGCACTCTGAGAGTACATGAAGAGGAATGCCGTATACATGGCTGCTAAGTAGTTAGGGCTGATCAAACCCTTGAGTCCATTTACATCAAGAATTGGCCCTCTCACGCCGTTTAGCGGAGATGTCTCCTTGATGACGAAGACGCAGACTAGTATGGACGCTGTTGAGAAGCCGGCTGCGACGCCGAAGACTGCTGCGACTCCATAAATCTTAACTAGAATACCCGACAGTGCAGAGCCAATCATTATGGATAAACAGTTCCCGCCCTCGTAGAGTCCCATAGCGAGGGCCCGCCTCTCTGAGCCAGCCGCCTCAACCATCGCCGTCATCATGGCGAGGAAGAACATCGCCTGCCCGACCCCGTAGAGTAAGAATCCAATAAGCAGCATAGCTGTAGATCCTGAGAGATAGACCATGGCCATACTCGCGGAGATAACAACCGATCCAATTGTCGCGAGCTTCCTCCTCCCATGGACATCGGAGAGGAACCCACTGACAGGCCCGAACCCTGCCTTCACCAGACCTATCGTGGAGACCAGAGTGCCAACTAGGAGATACGATGAACCGACGAAGCTGCTGGTGTGCAGGGAGAGTAGAGGTTGGATCAAACCATAACCTACAAATGTCGCAGAGAGTGCAGCCGAATAACCAACAACCCTCATAACAAAGCTGAGGATCCCCACTCTCTGTGTCAAGGTCTCAACTCTATCCCCTAATGGCCATGAAAAGGCTTACGTACAAAGCGAAAAAGCTCAGCAGCCATACCTGAAACGATAAAACTATGTTGAGCAGAGTAACGCGCGCGATCAGGGATCGATGTCGCGTTGATTGGTTTCAAGGTTTGTATCTAGAAGAGGGTGAAGATCATTACTTGCTGCGTGGGTTCTGTGTGAACTTCATTACGGCGAGGCTGTGGCTGCAGACCCCCTTCTCCTGGAAACCGGGGCAGTTGCAGTAGACGCGCCCATTCTTCATAACGAGTGTGTAGGTGCCGTGGTCACCGATCACGTTGAAGTGCCCACCGTCTAGCCTCTCTATTCTCCCGGCTTTTATGAGCCTGTCGGCCTTGTCGAGCATCTTGTACAGAGGCATAGAGAGTCTCAAAGACAGGGAGCAACACCCATGAGATAAGCTATTCCATGCCCACGAGTAATATCTGGAAGGGGTCCGATAATCACCAGAGTTCTATCGCTCACCTTGGAAACTTGAAATCGATTCTAAAGCGCGCGCACCCACAATTATTAGATATCTGAGAAGCCCATCAACTAGAAGCAAATTCACTAAAAATTCTCGAAAAAAGATGCAAGCGCACTCTTTTAGGGTACGAGATAGCGTGAAATAGCTTCCCGGGGATATTGTTGGTGATAGATTATGGGTAGACTTGATGGAAAGGTGGCCATCGTGACAGGGGGCGCCAGCGGCATCGGTGAGGCAAGCGTCCGCTTATTCGTTGCCGAGGGTGCGCAGGTCGTCGCCGCCGACGTTGAGGATGAGAGGGGGAGACGAATCGAGGAGAAGCATAGGGGAAGAGTAGTATACCTTCACACAGATGTCTCCAGCGAGGAAGATGTAAGAGACACTGTCAAAGCAGCAGTGGACTCTTGGGGACGCCTCGACGTCATGTTCAACAACGCGGGCATCGTCGGCGCGGTCGGACCCATCGAGGGCGTCTCTGTCGAAGATTTCGACCGAACAATCAGAGTTAACCTCAGGGGAGTCTTCCTCGGGATTAAGCACGCTGCTCCAGTGATGAGGAAACAAGGCTCGGGGAGCATCATCAATACAGCCAGCACTGCCGCCTTCCAAGCTGGCTTCGGGAATCATGT
This sequence comes from uncultured Candidatus Bathyarchaeia archaeon, assembly GCA_964539725.1. Lineage (GTDB taxonomy): Archaea > Thermoproteota > Bathyarchaeia > TCS64 > TCS64 > UBA8941. The sequence goes on from CAZIKD010000127.1 coordinate 5,953, forward strand.
CTACAGCTCCTCGAAGGCGGGTATCTTACAAATCACCCGCAGCGTCGCGATGGAGCTAGGAGAGGCCGGGATAAGGGTGAACTGCGTAAGCCCTGGATATATCCCGACGCCGATGATCGGAATAGCCCGAAGCCTAACCAGAGATCAAGCCGAGGCGAAACTCCACATCATCGAAGAAACCTTCAGGAACACGCAGCCCCTACGTGGACCCATAATGCCCGAAGACATCGCCAAGGCTGCTCTCTTCCTGGCGAGTGACGATTCTAAGTTTATCACGGGGCATAACTTAGTGGTCGACGGGGGTGTCACGGGTGGGAAGATGTGGGGGGATTATCAAAGTGGTACCAACAGTCTTAGGGAAGCCTTAGAGATGGGATGAGAGATTATTAGATGTCAAAGTACTAGGCGTCGCGAGCAGCCCACGCAGGGTAGGTAACACCGATACCATCCTCAACGTGGTCCTCAGCGGCGCCAATGAGGCAGG
>CAZIKD010000128.1:0-6307 GCA_964539725.1 uncultured Candidatus Bathyarchaeia archaeon
GGGTCGACTACGAACTCCACCATGGCGGGGACGCCGCGCTCGTTCTCCCTCTTAGCCTTCCTCAACGCTTTCTTCACGTCCTCTGGGTCGGTCACCTGGGCTCCGTAGCACCCGGACGCCTCGGCGATCTTCACGAAGTCTGGCTGTGCCTCGAAGTCGACGGCGATGTACCGCTCCCTGTTCGCCCTCTCATGGAGCTTGATCCACCCGAGGCTGTAGTTGTTGAGGACGACCCAGGTGACTGGGGCCTTATTCTGGACCGCGGTGGGCATCTCCTTCATGAACATTTGGAAGGCGCCATCACCCGTTGTGCAAACAACCGGCCTCTCGGGTGCCGCCAGCTTCGCACCAATACAGCCCGCGACAGCGAGCCCCATACAGGTCTGCTCCCCAGGCGCCACACAACCATCAAGAGCACCCACCGCCCAGTATGGCCAGTAGTAGCTCCAGAGGTCCTGGCTACCGTTCTCATTCACCAACACGGTCTTCGGCCCGAAGACACGGCACGCCTCGTAGACGACCCTCTTCGTCTTTATTGGCTTCGAGGCGTCACCGCACTCGGCTTGGACCTCAGCCATGTAGGCGGCTGTCGCCTCTATGATGCCCTTTACACGGGGCATCTTGGAGAGGGGCGTCCTCTTCACCCTCTCACGCGTGTAGGCGAGGAGATCCAGGAGGAATAGCTTCGCGTCGGCGACTATTGGCACCGTGGGTTGGAAGTTACGCCCAAGTTCGGATGGGTCGATGTCCACCTGGATAAACGCTGCACCATCGGGGTAATAGCGCCACGCAGCGGTCTGGAACTCCTCGTTCCTACTCCCAAGGGAGACGACTAAGTCGGCTGACTGGTAGGCGTCTCGCCCGAGTTTGGTCCTGTAGAGACCAACCTGGCCGAGGGAGAGCGGATGATCCTCGGGGATTACACCCCTTCCGCTCGGCGTAGTCAACACAGGCGCCCCCAAGAGCTCAGCCAGCTTAACAAGTTCCGCTGAACACCCGCTATAGAGGGCACCGCCGCCCGCCACTATAACCGGCCTCTCCGCAACGAGAAGGAGCTCCGCTGCCCTCTTCAAGAAATCTGGTTCGGGTCTCGACCTCACGAAGTGAATCGAGGGGTGGTACCGCGTCTCCTTCGTCTTCTCCTGGCCGACGTCGAATGGGACCTCTAAGTAGACCGGGCCGGGTTTACCGTTAACCGTGAGGGTTAAGGCCCTCCTCAGTGCCCAGGAGGCACGTTCAGCCCTCAGAACCCTGAAGCCCCACTTGGTTATCCCCCTGAAGACCTCCATCTGGGGGGTTTCCTGGAAGACGCCCTCCCCCTCGTGCTCAAGCGCCGCGGAGCCACCGAGCGCGAGCATCGGGACGCACCCGCTCCAAGCCTCAAGCACGCCGGGGACAAGGTTTGATACCCCGGGACCCGGACTGGCGAAGCAGACGCCGGGGCTCCTCTTCATCTTCCCATAGGCGTAAGCCATGAACGACCCGGAGGCCTCGTGCCTCACGAGGACGGGCTCTATGTCAGAGTCGTAGAGTGAGTCGTATAGGGCAGCAGGGTGGCCGGGTAGACCGAAGACATGGCCCACCCCCTCCACCTCGAGGCCGTCGACTATGATGTCCCAACCGCGTTTACCCACCAAAAGGGCACCCGGAGAATTATCCGCCGTTAGGTAGATAAAACATAGGCTCCGGTGCCGAGGGTGAGTAAAAAGGGGCTATCCTATAAAGGACTTTTAGAGTTCATTTCGTTGTCTCGAGGTTGCCCGACTTTTTAGCATCGGCCTTCGGTGCCTCGTCGTCGTCGTCATCGTCGTCTCCCTCTCCACTGTAGATGAACTGAAGGTCGTCGAAGGTCAGCTTCTCACCGGCAGCCATCTTACGCAGGGCCTCCTGGCGGAGCGCCTCGACTCGGGCGTTTACCTGGGTCATTTTGTCTCGCTCGACCTTGAGGTCCTCGGCGCGTAGACCGTCCCTGATTCCGCGGAATTGGAGGTTGATGCCGTCGAGCTCATGCTCGGCTTTCTTCACCTCTCCTATGTACTCGACGAACTTTGCGTGTGCTTGGTTGGCCCTCTCCCTTTCCTCGTCCGCCTTCCTGTGCAGGAGTAGCATCGACTCGTGGTGCTTCTGACTCTCCTCACGAAGTGCGTTCATCTCGTCGCGTACCTTGCGGATGTTCATCTCCGTAGCCTTGGCCTCGGCGGTGGCATCCATGGTAGCCTCGGTCCTCTTCGGGGGCTTCTTGAAGGTGCTCAGCCTGCGCCTCAGCGAGTTTGCGCGCTCGACTAGCTCGAGCTCTCTATCCCTGTCGAGGAGCTCACGGGTAGGGGTCGTCATTACCTCCCATTCTACTGTGTTGAGGTCACGCTGCACCCGTTTCTTCTTGGGTAGCTCACGGTAGCCTTGTTGGACCTCCTGTTCGATGCCTGCTAGTTTCTTCCGCTTCTCGTCTAGTTGATCGTAGAGGGGTGGTAGATGGTTCTTCACATCGGCGACGCGGGCGTTGATTTTATCACGTTCCTCCTTGTGTTTGATCGCCTCTTCCCGCATCTTCCGAGCGGATTCGTTGATCCTGTCGCGCTCGTCGCGCCAGCGATTTACGTGCTCGAATAGTTCGCTCCTCTTCCTACGGAGCTCAGAAGCCATTGTGTCAAGCTGGTCGAGCTTGAGGTCGTTGCCAGACATCAGCAAATACACCACTTAGGGGTCTCAGACCTACGCCTACTATTCACCATGCATCTCATTCAAAAAGCAATCGGCTCCAATCGCGCGCGCGATGCGTGGAAGTGTGGTGCTGGTCTTACTCTTCGTCGTTGGCCTCGGGTTTCGGGGCTGTGTCATCCTTCTTCTTACCGAAGCTGACGATGAGGTCAACTAGCTGCTTCTGGTCGACCTCGGCGCGGCTCCTCCAGTCCATATAGAGGACGCCCTTCTCGTCTTCACCCAGATAACCCTGTTGGATGTAGCGATCGATGCTCATCCTCACGCGCCACCCGGGGAGCTTCTCCTGTAGGATCTTCTCAACATCTGTGCGTGGTGCCTTTCCCTGCTTGGAGATTATGTAGGCTATCGCGACGGCGAGGCCCGCGATGTCGTCGACGCGCCAACCGATGGTCTTGGCGGCCTTCTGGTCGATCCCGCCACGCATAGTGATATAGTATCGTGCGTCAGCTAGCTGAGTCTGATCGGGGTCGACGACGTTGACCTCGTCAAGAACCCGTGTAACCTGTAGGTCGAGGGGGTGAAGTTGCTTGTCGAGCACCTCAAGAACATTCTGCCAGTCTGGGCCGAGTTCTTGGCGGAGCTCCCAACCACGTACGCCGGGTAGCCTGTGGTGCTGGAAGAATAGTAGGTGGACAGCGTCCTTGAGCTTCCGGGAGTAACCGGCCTCGGATCTTACTCTTTTCGCCATATTTTCCACTCCTCATAGTCGACCAGCGTGGGGATGCTGATCTTCGCTTGCCCAGGGTCGGGGTGGGGCTCTGTGTTGTGTATTATCTCTATCTTCTCGCCGAACCTGTCGGACTCGATGTTGGCGTAGCCGTATCCAACCAGGAAGACCGTTAGGTAGCTGCGCTTGACGGTCTCCTCGTAGGTGTCGGCTCCTATCCAGTCCCAATATGCGATGCGGCCGCCCTTACCGACGCGGTCCCCCAGTTCCCTCCAGAAGGACTCGATGAAGTCGGAGAACCCCTCCCCGGGAAGATAGCCTAGGGCTCGCGCCTCGTCGAGGGTAGCGGTTCCGGCGTCGACGAGTTGGAGGTAGGGTTCCCTCCACCTCTCGGTGAGGGGGATGAGGTCCGTCCAGTAGCCGAGGCTCCCCGCGAGGGTTTTAGCGGATAACTGCTCCATCTGTACCATCGGGTGCCAGCTCTTGAGGAAGCTGTCGGCGATAGCGGAGATATCCATGCGCTGTATCTGCTGGTTGAGGAGGAAGGGGTCCTTGTAGAGGGTGGTACTCTGGTGCTGTATCCAGTCGTTTTGGCTCTGGAGGACATTGCTTAGGCCCTTTATGGCCGCGGCGTCGGTGCAGAAGTCCTGTAGGCTCTTGGTCTCGGGGTAGTATCGGCGAATGACGTCGAGCATGTAGTCGATGTCGACTGCGAAGGGCTCGACGCTCCCGGTTTGGACGGCGCGGCAGAGGCTAATGACGCCCTCGAGCTCGTCTCTCTTCCTGCCGCTCATTCCTCTACCAGCCTCACGGTGCTAATGTCTTCGGTCTTGTGGATCATTATGATGTGGACCTCCTTACCCTTGAAGGTGACTTGGCTCGGCGTAATGGCCATGTATTGGTCGGCAGTCCCCTCCATGGTGGAGACTATGAACTCGGAGACCAACTCCTTATTCTTGGGGTCCATGTGGAGGTCGAACTCATCCACGGCTCGGAATGGGCTTAGGACGTTCTGTTGGAGGGCGAGCAGGAAAGCCATGACCGTTGTGCTCCTCTCGCCTCCGCTATGAGTGTAGGGGTCGAGGCGGCTGAGCTGTCCACCCTTGTAGCTGACGAATATCTCGAGGCCGGCCTCCTCGATGTCGCTTGGGTTGATGAGGCGGACCTCGCCCCGTGCCTGGAGCCTGCTGAGGAGGCTCTGGTAGCGGGCGTTGACCTCGTCGAGGAGGTTGTGTATGACCTCGCTCCACTTGCGGGTCCTCTCCTCTATCTCGGTCATTACCTGGCGGCGGTCATCTTGGACCTGAGCGACCTTCTCCAGAATCTCCTTATAGGTTCTGTTGTAGGAATCGTACATCTCCTCGGCATCCTCGGGGACCTCTGCGAGGCCCATTAGATAGCCTGAGGTCTTCCTGATCTCGTTGAGTATGTCGTCACCTGTGCGTCCCGTCTCGATGCGGGGTCCCTTGATCTGGGCCTCGGCGTCGGCGTCCCTGCGCTCAGTGTTGGCGCGGTCTATCTCGGCCTTGAGTTCATCGATTCGGCGCTTGAGACGGCCGCGCTTGTCCTTAAGGAGGGCGAGTTGTATCCTGCCCTCGACGTGCTGGTCGGTGGTAGCGTCAATCCTGACTCGGAGGATCTCCATGTCCTCGGTGACGCGACTGACGGCGGTCTCGACGTCGATTAGCTGCCTGCCAAGCTGCTTGATCTTAGACTCGGCCTCACTCCTCTGGGTGATGAGTTCGCCGCTCCACCCCTCGAAGGTCTCCGTCTGGGTCTTCTCGAGCTCGTCTATGATGTTGAAGTAGTCGTCGAGTTTTGTTGGTCCCTTCTTGAGGCGCTCCCTGAGAGCCTGGGCGGTGAACTCGAGCTTCTTCCTCTGTTCTCCGCTGCTGCCGAGCATTTTGTTTATGCTCTGTATCCTGTCCTTGGCGGAGTGGATGCTGAACTCGCTGATGCCGAGTGCCTTCTCGGCTTCGACGCGGCGCTCTATGAACTCCATCCACTGGCCGCGTAGCTGCTTCAGAGCCTCATCGCTATCGACGACGGCTTTGCTGAATCTGTTCATCTCCTCCTCGGCAGCATAGAGGTCAGCGTCGGCCTGATCGAGCTCCTGCTCGAGCTCCTTTACATGGCCCTCCAGCTGGAGGACACGGCTCCACGCCATCTCGCGTTGGAGGAAGTTCATGCGGGTCTGTAACTGCTTCTTCTCCTGTAGGCGTTCGTTCTGCTCACGCCAATAAGCGAGGGTCTCCCGGGCGCGGTCTAGAAGCTGGTTGAGGCTCTGCTCCTCGCTAAGTATACCGCCTAGGCGCTGCTTAGCTTCCACGACGTCTCGACGGAAGGTGTTGAAGCCCACGGCTTCCTCGAGCATGACGATGCGCTCCTGTGGGCTGAGATTGGCGAAGCGTCCCGGCATGTCCTGATGCATGATTATGAGCATGTTATCAGGGTCGAAGCCGAAACCCTGCAGGAACTCGACGACCTCTGCCTTGCTTATGGTGCGCTGGTTGAGCTCGAATGAGTACTTACCGTCGCGGCGGATGTTGCGTGCAAGGCGGACCTCGTCGACGTTGAAGCTGGGGACTGGGCGCTTCCCATTCTCTCGGAGACTATTATCGAGAATGAGGCTCACTTCGGCCTGGTCTTGCTCCCACCGGATGAGGTCGCTGAGCTTCTTGCTCCTCTCAGTGTAAGTGTCGCCTAGAGCAACACAGATGGCGAGGAGGAAGCTGCTCTTCCCAGCGCCGTTTGGGCCACACACGACGTTCACGCCGTCCCTGAGAGGGATACGGGCGTACTCGTATGACATGAAGTTCTTGATTATAACCTCCTTGATAAGCATCCGCGGCGCCTCTGAACTCCTGAGTCTAACAGTCCTCTATTTTTAAACCTACCCCGTAGTTTTCCGGTGGGGTG
>CAZIKD010000129.1:0-6276 GCA_964539725.1 uncultured Candidatus Bathyarchaeia archaeon
CGCTTGAGATGTCCCTTCGAACTCCACCAATTGCGTTCCAGGCGTAGTTGACCCTGTTTCCGCTGATCTCCTCAAGGATGTCAAGGACTACTTCGCGGTCGCGCCATACGTAGTAGAATAGTGTGTCGAATCCGATTTCGTGAGCTGCGACGCCTACCCAGAGCAGGTGGCTATGGATCCTTTCCAGCTCGTGTACAAACATGCGGAGATACTTAGCCCTCGGTGGGATTTGTATTCCCGCGACATCTTCAACATTGATCGCGTAGAGGGTCTGGTGGGCATTGCTGCAGATGCCGCAGACCCTCTCTGTGAGGTAGAGGTTCTGTATGTAAGTGCGGGCCTCCATCGCCTTCTCGATCCCTCTATGGTTGTAGCCAACGCGGGGCTCTACGTCGACGACGACCTCGCCGTCAACTTTAAAAAGAAAGCTTGCTGGTTCTTTTAAAGCCGGGTGTTGTGGGCCGATTGGTATACTGAAGTCTCTATCACTCATGTCCATTCCTCTCCATCGACCGCCTTTCTTAGAGATTTCACATCCCACTTCTTCAAGAGGGGATAAACTCCTTCTGGCCATTCCTCAGTCATGAGGAGTCTCTTCGGGTTAGGGTGACCTTCGGGAAATACGCCGATAAGGTCGTTTACCTCTCTCTCATAGAGTACAGCTCCGTTGATTATGTCCGTGATCGAGGGAACCACAGATTTCTCTCCGGGAATGCGCACCTTGACTGTGAAGATGAGGTTGGGGCGGTTGAGATGGTAGTTAATCTCTCTCTCCTCCCCCAGGTCGACGCCAGTTATGGTGGCGAGGTGGAATAACCCCTCCTTCTCCTTTAGATAGGTGACGGCGTCTCTAAGCTTCTCGGTCTTAATCGTGATGAAGACTCGTCTTTCCTTCGGGACCTTGGAGTCGATTACGTTCTCCTTCCCAATGGCTTCGATGAACCTCTCAAGGGTCTTCTTGTTTTCATCAGAATAACTCATGTTCATTCACCTCAGTACCCCGCGCTCTTCAGGAGCTTGACTACGCCATCAAGAATCGCTTCTGGCTTCGGCGGGCAGCCCACGACATAGGCATTCACTGGAATGACCTTGTCAATGCCCTCCATTACATTGTAGCAGTCCTGGAAAGTACCGCCTGTATTTGCGCAGCTGCCGACCGCTACGACGAACTTGGGCTCCGGCATCTGTTCATAGATCCTCTTGAGCCTACTTTTCAGCTTCCGAGAGACTGAGCCAGAGACGACGAGAACGTCGGCGTGTCTTGGAGTCCCTTTTAGGACGCCGCCGAAACGCTCAACGTCGTATCGAGGTGTCAACGCAGCGACAATCTCGATGTCACAGGCGTTACAGGCAGCGCCGTTGAAGTGTATCAGCCAAGGGGAGCGAGTTCTAGCCCATGTTACGAGGCCCATTCTACTTCCTCCACTTCGCTGTCAGTATGGCGATGGACACAAGTGAGGCGGCCGCATATGCAAGCGGCAGCATCACGTTCGCCGGTCTGGCAAGCGTCGTCGCGAGGACGAAGCCCAACACGTCGAATATCATGAAGTAGACTGCGTAGATGAAGAAGTTCTCGACGTTCACCCTAACCTTGGTGGGTGCGATGTCCTCACCACAGGCGTAGGGCGCCAGCTTGCCGGGTGTGTCCGGACTCTTGGGTGCAAGGTCGTTGCCTATTGCCATGATGATGAGGGCAACGGCAACGGCTACAACCAAAATTATCGTGAATCCGGTTAGACCTTCAAGCAATTTGGTTCCACAAAACTTCTTTTACAGAGATATAAACTGCTCGAATGCGCGAGTGGTAAAAATATTATGAAAAAAAGTGTGAAAACCCTCATTTACCTCTATTCATTGAGGACCTCGCTAAGGAGGTCGGCTATCGCCCTGGCTCCATGGTCGACCTCAGGGGTTAGGCCCTCGCCTAGATCGATGTTGACTCCCTGGATTCCTAGTAGGATCACGTTCTCGCAGATCGACCTCTTGATGTAGTCGATTAAGATGTTCATTGGGAGGCTGTGGGTAGAAACCGAGACGTTGGCTATGCTCTGCGAGGGGATTATCCGCCCCTCGCCAGGTGTGCCGCTGAAGTGTGCCGCATCGATGAGGAGAACGTGTGTCGGTGAAAAGTCCCTGATAGAACCAGTGTAGCTCTCCGGTACGATTTCCGTCGAGAGCAGTAGCACATTCTTGGGCGTTTTCCCTTCGAGTAGTTCTAGCACCCGAAGCCCAGCGACGTCGTCGTGTCGGATGGGGCTCCCAATGCCAACGAGGACGACCCTCCGACCACCTCTTCCCCCAAAGAATGCTTTGAGTTCACCCCTCAGAGCCATAACGGTTAGGGCATGATTCTGGTGGTTAAAATCCTATTCGATTTCGATACCGGTTAGCTTTTCGAATATTTTCACGGCGTCTACCCTAGACTTCGCGCCCTCGACGACGGCTACACCAGTCTTAAATATGCTCCCGCTAAACCCCTCGACGCCATCGAAGGTTAAACCCAGGTGCGTCGATAATCTCTTTTTGAGGCTCATCTCACCCAGCCGTCGTGCGACGACTTGAAGGTCTAGGTTGGTTAACTCCTCTGGTGTGATGGTAAATACGCGTTTACCGTTTCGCCCACATACCTCCTCGACGGGGTCGATTTTCTCCAGCTCCTTAGCTCCGACCCCACATGTCCGGCAAGAATCAGCCTTAGCCAATTTAATTGTCTCCAAGCTGAGGTCTTCCAGATCGAAGAAAAGCAGCTTGCTTGCTAAGTTTGGTTTCTTCTCTAGTATAATCCTGATGGCCTCGGAGACCTGGATGCTAGCAATTATACTTATTACCGGAGGCATCACCCCCACAGTAGCACACGTCGGGACGTTTGCTTCGTCTACTCCGCCCTGCCAGCAATCCAGGCAGGGGGTCTGACCGGGGATGATAGTCGAAACGTTCCCCACATGGGTTATTACTGCACCGTAAACATATGGTATACCTTGCTCAACGCAGGCCTTATTTATGGCAAAGCGTGGGGATAGACGATCTAGCCCATCAACAACGAGATCAACGTCCTCCACTATCCTCGTAGCGGTCTTGTTGTTAATGGAGACTGGCCACGCCTCGATTTCTATAAAGGGATTAACTTTTTTGAGACGCATAACTGCTGCCTCCACCTTGGGATACCCGACGACGTCGACGCCGTAAAGATGCTGCCTCTGAAGGTTGCTCATCTCGACAAGGTCTCGATCGGCTATTCTGAGAAAACCGACTCCCATGGAGGCTAGTAGGACCGAGAGTTGGCACCCAAGCCCACCGACACCCGCGACGAGGACCCTAGCGTCCCTGAGCCTCCTCTGTCCCTTTAATCCAATCTCGGCGAGAACGAGTTGGCGGGAGTAGTAGGCGAGTTCATCGGGCTTCAGGCCGCCATTGGGGAGCACCATGGATCAGATAGTACGACGGTCATTGAAAAGAATGTATCCGAAGTTTCATGACTCATCAGAGCAGAAGCGATATGATAAGCGGTGCCAACCCTAAGAAGATGGGGGCGGGTAGCCCTGCGACCACCCCTCTCTTCGTGAGCACCCAGAGATTCAGAATGACGCCTATCCCGATCATAAGCAACGTAACCAGGAGGAGCCCTGACCCGTAATACGCGCGCGCGCTTCGCCCAAAGTTCATAGTAGCTGACGAGCCCGTCTCGATGCTTGATGTCTCGATACGTACCGAGGTCCTTAACCTCATGCTCGACTTGCAGGAAAAGTTTGGTCTTACCTACCTCTTCATCACTCACGACCTCGCGATTGCTAGGTATATGTCCAGAAAAGTCGGAGTGATGTATCTAGGCAAGATAATTGAGATCGGCGACGTCTCCGATGTGCTCGACGACCCAGACCACCCCTACACGCAAGCGCTCATGGCAGCAGTGCCAGTTCCGGACGCAGAGAAGAAAAGAGGAGAACTCCCGATAAGGGGGGAGACGCCTCAACCCATTAATCTACCACCCGGCTGCAGGTTTAATCCCAGATGTCCCTACGCCTTCGATAGATGTTTCAAAGAGGAGCCAGAAATTTTCTCTGTAGAACCTGGACATGGAGCAGCGTGCTTCCTCTACGAGGAGTTTCACAGCGGTCGGCTCAAAAGGGGCATGCTTCCTAAGGAATAAATTACACAGCGGAATAAACTAGAGCCAACTCATGAGGGCTTCTTTTATTGTTTCTCATCGGTAGCTCTCAGAATCCTAGTTAATGTTATGCTGTTGACCCACTTAGCCACATTTTAACCCCGTTTTGCCAATAACGATGAAATTTATGTTTGAAAATGATTAAATCTGTGAAAGGAGATTTTCTTACAGTTATTGATTGGATGGTGTGATTATGGCGAGCGGAGCTTCTACTGAGGTTGTTCACTGCCCCAACTGCAAGGAGGATGTCCCCAAGACCCTTTACTGCCTGAACTGCGGTTTCCCCCTCTATAGGGAGGAGCAGCCGAAGGAGGAAAAGGCTGAACCAGATACGAATCCAGAGCCCATTGTAGCCAATGAGGAGGACGCGGTAATCGTTGTCGACGAGCCTGCTGAGGAAGCAAAGCCAGCGCTGAAAGTCGAGGCGACACCCGAGCCGGTCCCAGAGAAGAAGATAGAGCAAGTGGAAGTCACTGTGATACCTGCCCAATCAGTCGAACCCACTCCGCAGCCTAACTCAGTAGAGGTGAAGGAGCCCGAAAAGACTCCCGAGCCGAGCCCAGTTATCGAGGTGAAGGCGCCAACACCGGGAGAAGCCGCCCCACCCGTAGTCGAAGCAAAGCCTCCACCTATGGAGCAACCGAAACAAGTAGAAGTAACGAACGAGCCAGTATCTAAAGAGGCTGAACCCTCAAAGATCGAGGCGATAGAAATGGTCGAGGAATACCAAGAAGAGATGCAAAACAAAGGCTACGTACCAGACCCACTCTCCAAGGATCTAATGGAAAACCTGACGAAGAATATTTCTCTAAAACTCAAACTCACTAAGCTTTACAGGGATGGGGTGGTTAAGGAAGAAACCTTCACGAAGCTCTTCGACGATTACTCAAAACAGGGCAAGATTATGTTCAGCCGCCGCGAGGAGATCCTCACGAAGCTATCCGGAGAGATAGAGGAAATGGAGGACGACTACTCCAAAGCCTCCGAGGCCCTAGAGTTAATAGAGATAAAAAGGTCCATAGGAGAGATCTCGGAGATCGAGTACTCTGCCAAAGCTCCCGCTTACAGGTGGGATATAGACCACTTCGATTTAACAGTTGCAGAGAAAAAGAACAAGACCAGATACCTCGAGAACATCGGGGGCATCATCTCGAAGGAGGAGCTGAAGGAGCTCAGGGAGCTCGCCAGTCTCGAGTACAACACACTCGACGCCCTCCAGATCTCCAAAGACGATTCCCTCAATAGCATCAAGGAGAGCCTCTACGAGGCGATCAAGACCCTCGGCTAGAACGCAGGTCTCCATTAACTTCATTTTCTTGTGTAATTAAAGTAGACAAAACGCGCAGAGCCATCCCGAGGAAGCATACAGAGTTCAATATGTTCATATCAGTCCTCTTACATCCCGACCTTCCCCCAAGGAGGTTTTACAAAATTCTTTTTTGAACCGCGCCTATGACTTACCTAAGGACGCGCAAAGCGATGAAAAGTGAGCCCCTGTTTTTCAGGAAATGGCTATAACCGTTATTACCGAGTTGGAATTAACAAGGACTGAGACACAACTTGGGCGACATAGTTCAACACATCGGGAAGAACGTGAAGCTCGGCAAAAACATCAAGATATGGCACTTCACCTATATCGGGGATAACACGGAGATCGGGGACGACACAAAGATCGGCTCCCTCGTTCATATTGACTACGGAGTCAAGATCGGGAGAAGATGCAAAATCGAGGGCAGTGCCTACATACCACCGTTAACCGTAATAGGCGACGATGTCTTCATCGGCCCCGGAGTGATTTTCACAAACGACCCATACCCCATGTCACCAAAGATGGTGGGGGTGAAGGTAGAAAACGGGGCAATTATCTGCGCCGGTTCAATGTTGAAAGCAGGGGTCAACGTCGGTAAGAAAGCCGTAATTGGTTTCGGCTCAGTGGTCACAAGGGATGTCCCACCCGAGACAGTTGTCTTCGGTAACCCTGCTAAACCCAAGATGACACTAGTCGAATACCTCGGGAAAAAGAAAGAATGGGAAGAGAGTGAATAAAATTATAGAGTCGCGCTCGCAAAATTCGTTTTTATTAGTTTCTTTATTTTAAATCAATTTATTTT
>CAZIKD010000130.1:0-6235 GCA_964539725.1 uncultured Candidatus Bathyarchaeia archaeon
GAAAGGTCTAAGCAGTGGAAGACCCGAAAGCCGCGGAGCCGTGAGGAGTGGGCTGCGAAGGAGCTTGACTGGCTTAGGCTAGTTGAGAAACCTGCACTCCCCAGCTGACAACGCGCAAGCGAGGTCAGCGCGGTAATCTCGCCTGAGCACCCCCGATTCTTAGGTAATAACCACCGTGAAGAAACGGTTCTGATATCAATAGTTTCATTCTCAACTCAGACTGATATTCAACTGAATAATGATTAGGAATATAGTATTAATCATATTTTGTCCAAATAGACACAATGGATGAGTTGGGTGGCTAAAACTTCGCAAATTAGGGTCAGACCTCTAATAATCCACGCACGCGAGTCGGTCTACTAGCTAGAGGTTGACGTAGAAGATTGTCGAATTCGGCGTCCAGCCGCCGTATAGCCTCTTATATATCTCTATATTCTCCCCCACACCAGATGCCAGTGCCAGATCGATCCAAGCCCAGCTCACCTCCTGTCCATACTTCTCTGGGGCAAATTGGCCGAAGGCGTAGGATAGGTACCCATCCAGTTCCTGGATTAGACCCTGCTTAGCCTTCATCTCTCGCATAAGAGTGACTCTAGTCTCAGGCTCTCCAAGCCGACGCTTTAAGACATCGATCTCGGCCTCGGCCTCCACTTTCGCCCTACTAAGTGTGATGTATGTCTCGTTGATAGAATCTTTAATTCTGTTATGAGCGTGTGCGATCCGCTCTATATTATTCGTCTTCTTCGCTTCTACCCAAATGGCTAAGGCTTCGAAGAGTTCTCTTCGGGAGAGGGTCTTGAAGCCTCTAACATCGACGCTATTCCCAGCTACTTCGTTCCAGGGCGTGTTATAGAAGATCCTAGCATAACGTGTGTACGCTGGGAAGGGTAAACCTAGTTGCAAAACGCTTGGAATGACTTCAGCGTAGTAGCTAGTTTCACCGGGACCTCCCACGTGTGCCACGACAGGGATGACTGAATCGACGATAACCTGGCGTGAGTCGACTCGGGGCGTAATTAGATCCGAGATTTCGTCGAGTTCGGGTTTCTCGGCTGTGAATGAGTAGCTATATGATTGCTCGCATCGTGGGCATTTACCCTCTATGCTTGCGGTTAAGCCGGAGCTAAATCTGTACTTCAGCTCCACTCTACTCCCGTGACAACTCGAGGTCTGACACTCTAAAAAGAACGGTACATAGTCACTCGATCTCTTCCCGATCTGTGCCCTGTAACCCAGCCCCTCTATAAAGTCAACTGCGTCATTCGATGCACGCACGAAGCTGCTACGGTTAGGCTCTGAGAGCAGGATCTCATATCCCTGCTTAAAGCAGCCTCTGATCTCGGCGCCCATCGCTGAAAGCATCGGCACCCCAATATCTGCCTCAAGATTCACTATCGTGCCAAGTATCTTTGTTGAGAAATCGGCAACGTTCTCCGTCGAGTAGAAGGATTCTCTAATGATCGTGAAGACGTGAGAAAGGTTCTGGAGTACCCTAGCTTGCTTCGTGGGCTCCACACCCTTGAGGAGCCCTCTGTAATTACTCTCTATCTTTTCAAGAGTCTTTTTCAGCCACTCCTCGTTAGGTTTTGGAAGCCGGCATATCGGTGCACCCTCATACTCGGGTGGAAACGGGTAACTGATCAGCATCCCCCTGGCTGATGGGCTCGGGACCCTGATGTTGAGGAGCTCAACCTGTACACTGTCGTAATCCCCGACATAGTAGAGCGGGGAATAACTCCCACCTAGCCCCGCGAGGGTCGAAACATATGTTATTTTATTGAAGATGAAGCTGGGCCCACCGAGACAGTTAGGTTGCTGCCCCGTCTCGACTACACCTCCTTCGAGTGAATCGATCCTACAAGAGGCCTTCGAGGTGAGAATTCCCAGTTTCCTCATCTGATTCTTGATACCCTTTTTTAGTTCCTCCAACTCAGTCGGTGGTGAACCATACTTTGCCCTAATCGCTCCAAAGTATCGTTGGCACTCAACCATGTTACGAGGGATTTGACCCCAGAGACGAGTAGCATATTCGCCACCCACCTCATTCTCTACGCATTTCTGGTAGAGTATATGCACTGGTGGGTTATCGCTCATATCATCTACCTCAGTAGGTTCTTAGTCGCCTTAGACTCGTAGAACGGGCCATTCTTCGCCAACGGTTCCTCAATGAAGGCCTCAGCGTATATACAATTCGCCTGAGCCCCCCTCAACGCGGCTTTCTCATCATTGAACCTTTGATAGTACCTCCAAGGGAACTTGGAGAGCTGGGAGCTGTAAGAATTCAAGGCAGCCTTCTTTCTCTCCATCGTCTCGGACACATCGACAAGAATGTGAGGGCTCGGGATCAGTGTGTTTACTTCCATGAGTAATAGACGCTCAACAAGGCAAGGATTATGATAGGCTGTCGTATGGGCAGCCCACTCGATGGCCTCTTTCACAACGTCATATGTCGCTCTATGATCCGTATGATAGTCGAAGGGCAGATGCGTTACAACTACTCTAGGACACTCCTTTACAATAATATCAGCCACTTGCTTGACGAGAGCCCCCTTCGGGATAACGCTGTCCTCATCGAAGACTACCGTTTTACCCAGTCCCAAAGTCATACATGCCCTTTCAAGCTCGCTTCTTCGGTTCCTAGGATTACACGTTAAGCAAAGGACATTCGACTCCTTCTCGTGTAATGCCAGAGTACCACCGCAACCTATTGTTTCATCGTCGGGGTGAGAGACGACCGCAAGAATTCCGCCCATAGCTCAAACGATTATGTGAGATCAAAGCATAAAAGGGGTACTCCTAACACTAGACACGCGCGCTCGGACCTAACCTAGTTGAAAGTATTAGCTTTCTGACTCGGCTACGCGAAAACAATTTCCCGAGGAGTAGACAGATTATTGATTCGCATTGGGATCGATGGTGCCCGTCGCGTCCTCAGGTGGCGTGATAATTTACTGCCCAGACAGAGGGAGATATGCGTTCTACAACAGCCCATACCCAGCACACCGCTATATGACCGGGGTCGACATATACCCAGACTCGCAGCTTGGAGGCTCCATGCCGTCGCCAATCGATGGAGAGATCATCCAAGTTAGACGCATTAAGTCCCCACCTGGACGAGGCTTCGAGGCGCCCAGCTACGACACTGTGACCATAATTGAAAGCACCGAAAACAGGGGGAGAGTAGTCAAGGTCCTTCACGTCGATACCGTGTTAAAAAAGGGCGCGTTTATTGAAGTTGGGCAGAAACTTGGCCCTCTCATCCGCTCAGGTTATTTCGGTTACTATACGCCGCTCCACGCCCATTTAGAGATACGACCTAAATACGACCCATTACGTGTCCGGGGTGGCTATACGATCAACAGCCTACTCGATCTAAAAGATCTCGAAGTTACTGAAGAAATCGTCGGAGTTGTTATCACATCTCGACAAGGATACACATTAATAAAACTGAACCTGAGAGGCTCATTCGTAGTGGCTGACGTCGGCGGTGTACCCGGTATACTAGACGGGGGAATACCCATCTACGGTTGGTTCGGGGCACACGCTGAGAACCCAATTAAAAACAAGCCAATCAAGCTCCTTGGGAAAACGATCGGGAACGTAACAAACGTGACACCTAGGACATGCGTCGCCGAATGTACTGGCTTCGAGATGACTCTTGGAGCCACCCCCGTTGACGTCTTCTTCATGTTACTCCCAAGCGGAGGACAAATTTTAGCTGTCACGCCAAGGAGGCGTAGCGAGCTCACGCTGGATACGAACGATGCGGTCTCCCTTAAAGTAGAGTAGAACAAGTCATCGCCCAATAGATATAAGGGGAAGGACGCAACCTACACTCACGAAACCAGATGTCTGACCTTAGTCAGCTCCCACCTAACGTCCAAGAGAGGATAGCCCGTCTCCAACAGCTCCAAAACACGATGCAACAACTCCTCGCCCAGAAGCAAAGACTCGATTCTGAGAAGGCCGAGAATGAGAGGGCACTGAAAACCCTCGAGGAGACCCCTGAAGGCGCCAAGATCTACAAATCCGTCGGCGCCGTCCTCGTCGAAAAGGAAAAGACAATCGTCATAAAAGAGCTAACGGAGCGGAAAGACTTCCTCGAGATGAGGGAGAAGGTCCTAGTTAAACAGGAAGAAAAGACTAAAGAGAAGCTCCAAAGCCTACAAGATACTCTGCAGAAGGAACTGGGGCTCCCTCAGCAGAAGAACTAGCTCTTCTTGAATATCCTTCCAAAACCACTCGGTTTCTCGGCAGTCTTCTGCGTTTGATCAACCCCTCTCAGAGGGGAAGGATCAACTCCCAACTTGAATACCTTGTTTAATATGTCAATGGCATCTGCTGAACCTGGGTAGTCCATGCTCGTCAGCTTATTCGTAGGTACGATGAGGCATGCAAAGGGGAATCCTTCTTCTAAACACTGATCCAATATACACGAGCTGACACCTGACAGGGCCCCTTCCTTGAGAGCAGGGTAGCCCAGCTTCGATAGATCAATCTTGTAAGAGTATACTAAAGCCTTGATCTCTGGGGGCATATTGCTGAATGGGAGACTATCGATGGAGTAGATCTCCTTCACACCCTTCAATTTCAACCACTCGAAAAGCTCCAACGCAATAGGTCTACAGCCATCGGCGGGGATGAGGTTCTCAGTTACGACGAATATAATTTTCTCATTCTCGTCGAGGTGCACCCTAAATGACTGCATTGGGTTTCCGTTTGAAAACAGAGTCATGGGTGGTAGGTGGTTTGACTTCAGGTAGGCGACCTGTTTGAATCCTTTAGCCCTTATAGCAAACATAGTCGCTGAGTTCCCAATGAACCCGGCGCCGGCAAATCCCAAGACCGCTCTATAATCCCCCTTTTTTATGGGGGATGTCTCGACTATCTCAGCAGCTTTCAAAGACATTGTTCAATGATGCGTTGACGAGGATTTAAATTCCCCCTACTATAGAGCACAAATATGATCAAGTGTTACTGTAGAAAACCCGCTTTAATACTGGGAATGGTTAGTCTACCCCGGGATGGAGAGACATGGGCGTCGATTCAATTAGGGAGTACTTAAGGGGAAATGTATCTATCATCTGTCACCACAACGCTGACCCAGACGCCATCGGCGCAGCCTATTCAATGGAAAAACTCATACACGAGTTAGACCCAGGGGCAGTCACTGAGATACTCTACCCCGATAGTGCCAGTCAACTCTCGGAGAGGATAATTAATCACTTCAAGATCGAGACGTCTAATCAATCTAAGATCGTTGACGCTGATACAATTGTAGTCGTAGATACGGGAAGTCTTATACAGCTCGAGTTGCTACAGACGCTAATTCACATAAAATCGGTTAAGATATTCATAGATCACCACAGTTTTGACCCAGAGATCGATAAAATCGCAACACTTTACATCCTTGATGAGACAGCTGTTGCTAGCTGCGAAATAGTGCATGATATCTGGCAGGCGATAGGAATCGAGTTGCCGAAGGACGTCGCAGAAGCACTCCTCCTCGGCATCGCTTTCGATTCCAAACATTTCTCCATTGGAACCCCCAAGACTTTCCGAACCGTAGCTCACCTACTCGAAATGGGTGCCACGCTCGGGGGGATACGCGAAACCTTGCAGAGCACGATGGACGTTTCTGAGAAGCTGGCAAGGCTCAAGAGCGCCCAGAGGATGACACTTTACAGAGTGGAGCCGTGGATAATCGTCACGTCGAGCCTAGGCTCCTTTCAGCCATCTGCTGCGCGCGGGATGTTAGCCCTCGGGGCTGATGTAGCGGTTGTCGCTGGGAACGAGAAGGATGAGCTCAAGGCGAGTCTTAGGTCTACGGAGGATTTCTACCAGAAGACCAACATCCATCTAGGTAATGACATCACCAAGCCCATTGCTGAACACTTCAAAGGTGCCGGGGGAGGTCACCCGACTGCTGCGGGAATAAATGGCTATGGTGACGCTGACTCATTCCTAGAGGAAACCGCTGACATCCTTAAGAAAAAACTAGCACGATTGAAATCGGCATTATGATCGCGCGCGAAAATCTGGCAGCCAATCCATATAGTAATCATATTTTAGGGGGTTGAGATCGTCATTAAGGGGTTTAGGAAGTTCCACAGAGATGATTCAATTTACCAGAATATTGAATATCTCCACACTTATTCATGAAGCGCCACCCCGCGATGAGCCTCACTAAGGAGGTCTGGCATGGCCGAGTGCTCGATTTACATAAGCGCTCGCT
>CAZIKD010000131.1:0-3487 GCA_964539725.1 uncultured Candidatus Bathyarchaeia archaeon
TGGGAGCGAGGGAGCGTGATCATCTCTACACGGGGTGGAGGGAGGCTGTATGCCGATCCCTTGGTTGGGCCAAGGTAACAGGCTGAGCAACACACACTACCGGAACCAAGTTATATACTGGAAACATGAAACCACTAGGCTGGTAAGTGGTGTCTAATGCCTGAGAAATTAGTCTGGGTCAAAATTGAGACTTTGGAGCGCTTCATTGTCGACGTCTTCGAGAAGGTAGGCGTCCCAGAAGGAGACGCCAAGACATGCGCCGAGGTTCTAATAGCAGCAGACATACAGGGGATAGACAGCCACGGCGTCAGCAGGCTCAAACCCATCTACATAGACCGCATTAGGGCTGGACATCAGTCACCCATAACGGAGTTCGAGGTCGTCAGGGAGGGACCCACAACCGCCGTCATCGATGGGCACCGAGGCATGGGGATGGTCATCGCCAAGAAGGCGATGGATCTCGCTATCGAGAAAGCGAAAAAGCTCGGCATGGGCATGGTCGCTGTCAGGAACAGCACTCACTACGGTATAGCTGGATATTATGCCAATATGGCGGTGGAACAGGGTTTAATCGGCGTAACAGGGACAAACGCCCGCCCCTCGATCCCACCCACATTCGGTACCGAGAACATGCTCGGCACAAACCCCCTGACCTTCGGCATACCCAGCGACGAGCCATTTCCCTTCATGCTCGACTGCGCCACAAGCATCATACAGCGCGGCAAGGTCGAGGTCTACGCCCGCATAGGCAAGAAGGTCCCCGAAGGGCTGGTTATCAACATCGACGGCGAGTACCTGACGAACCCCGAAGAGATACTCCACGACCTGACACGGGGCGAGGCTGCGCTACTACCCCTCGGCGGCCTCGAGGAGACCGGCGGATACAAGGGCTACGGCTACGCCTCCGTCGTCGAGATACTAAGCGCCTCCCTCCAAGGCGGCGCCTTCCTAAAGGCGCTGACTGGGACAAACCTCGGACACTTTTTCATCGCCATCGACGTCTCCGCCTTTACTGACATTGATGACTTCAGGAAAACAACTGGAGACATCTTGCGTGGCCTCAGGGTCTCACGTAAGATGCCCGGCCATGACAGGATCTACACCGCTGGCGAGAAGGAGTACCTGACAATGCTGGAGAGGAAGAAGACGGGCATCCCTCTTAACATGAGTCTCCAAATCGAACTCACCCAACTCAGAGACGAGTGCGGGCTTAATGGCCAAAGCCCTTTCTTCTAGTATCCGGGGAAAATAATATCAACCACAAAAGCACCATCATCAAGAATCCAAAATGAACAAGATCTTAGAAGACGTCAAGGTCCTAGACTTCACTCATGTCTGGTTCGGACCCTACTGCACTATGATGCTCGCAGGCCTAGGCGCCGACGTTATCACCGTCGAACCCCCTTGGGGCAACATCGGCCGCCTGGGCCCGGGAGAACTCTTCAAGGGTACAAGCTCCACCTTCATGGCTCTCAACTGTGGAAAGAGGAGCATCACCATCGATATGAAGAAGCCAGAGGGCATCGCCCTGGTAAAGGAGCTAGTTAAGGAAGCCGATGTAGTCGTCCAGAACTTCACTCCAGGTGCCATGGAGCGCTTAGGGCTCGGTTACGACGAGCTCAAGAAGATAAAGCCAAATATAATATACGCTGCTCTCAGCGGATTCGGTCAATACGGTCCTTACAGCAAATACGGCAGCTACGCGGCCGTCGCTGAGGCGATAAGCGGCCACACTTACGCTACTGGCAAGGGTATCTCCGAGGACAATGCGCCAGTATCCATGGCGGGCGCCCTCGGAGACTTAGGCCCAGGCACATTCGCCGCCTTCGCCATTGTGGCTGCACTTCGCCACCGTGACAAGACCGGTAAAGGCCAGATGATCGATGTTAACCAAGTTGACACGATGGTCAGTTTTAACAGCTGCGAAACTGTTGCATACGACCTCTTCAAGGAGAGCCCAATACAGCGGCGTAAAAAGCGTGTCCGTCCACCAAGTGAACTCTGGGGAATTGTCAAGGTCAAGGATGGCTGGGTTCAGATAGCTGGCAGTCGACCTAAAGCTATCGAGGAGATGAAAGCGAAGCTCGGCATCGAGGAGATAACCCTCGACCTTGTAAAGGAGAAAGTCTCCACAATGACGAAAAAAGAAGCGTTCGAATGGCTCGTCAGCTTCGATGTCCCCAGTGCCCCCATTTACGAAGCCTACGAGGGTTTCGACGACCCCCACCTAAAGGCTCGGAAGACCTTTGTTGAGGTACCCCACCCCGTCGCCGGCTCCTACAGGATACCCAAGTTCCCCGCCGAGTTCAGCGAGACGCCCGGCGAGATAAAAACCGGTGCTATAGTCCTCGGCCAACACACCGAGGAGATCCTCAAAACCGTGGTGAAAAAGACGCCGAAGCAGATCGAGGAACTGGAGCAGAGCGGGGTCGTCACCATCTGGAGACCCTAGGCCCCTTTTTTGGATGAGGCATAAACAATCGGGAAGGATCAGCATAGGGTGTTCTCCACCTATTACGGCGATCGTCCTCAACCGCATAATCTCCTCAAAAATGGTTAAAGCTTACAACTAGCGCCTAGTAGTTCTCTAGGTTTACCTTTTTACCAACTACCCTGAAAAAATTATTTCTATGCCCCTCCCCGCCGTGGAGGCTGGGGTACAGTTCAGCGTATTCCTTAATCAGCTCCGGTATCGTTGGCACAAGTTTCGAGGGCTTGTTATACCCGAGTCGGTTCTTCAGGGAGTCGAATATCGCCGGGTTGCTCAGGGCGGCTCTCCCAATCATTACTCCCCCCACGCTCATCGCTCTCAGGGACTCCACCTTTTCGGGTGAATCTATTCCTCCGTTGGCGATCACAGGACGCCCACCCGCCGCGTCGACGCACTCCGGGAAGACTGAGTAGTCCTCGGCCTCTGCCGAGAGCTGCGCAGCCGTCTTCGCGTGAACCACGAAGAAGTCTGCATCGACCCCCCGGATAGTGTTCAAGTATACCTTGAGCTCTCTCTCATGAGCGTTTGTACCGAGCCGCATCTTTAGGGAGACGGCGTGGCCGTGGCCGCGTATCAGGGAGGCGAGCCTCTGCGTCTTAGTGGCCCTCTTAATCATAGCGGCACCCTTCCCCCTGCCGATGACGTCGGGGCTCGGACAGCTCAGGTTTAAGTTGAAGCCCTTGAACCCGGGGAAGGGGGTGAATCCCTCGAGGAACCTCTCTAGCTCACCCTCCCTGCTGGTGAGGAGCTGGATCTGGACTGGGGTCGAGTCGCGGACCGCTATCTTCTCTAATGCGAGCCTGTTATTCCTCAGGAAGCTCTCGATATGTGCCATCTCCGTGAAGGTCAAGTCAGCCCCATGGCGAAAACAGAGCGTCCTGAGAACGCTATCGGAGTAACCCTCCAAAGGCGCGAGCATGAAACGGAACAAGACCGAACAAGTATCCGCCTTCGGGGATATATTTGAATTCTTTAGGCGCCCTCCGCTCCGTCATA
>CAZIKD010000131.1:3587-6228 GCA_964539725.1 uncultured Candidatus Bathyarchaeia archaeon
TCCAACGGCTCACTAGCCTCTGGAGACGAACCTGTTACCAGAGACGTAAAAGCGAAGCTCCTCAGGGAGGTCCCTCGTCACGCCTATCCTGTGGCTCGTGCAGTACTCGGTTACGCAGGGTGCGTCGATAATATGTACGGGGCTGTCGGGGTCGGTGGCGAAGTACCCGTTTAGCTCCCTCGTCACACACAGGGCGAGGCTTAGCTTCCCCGGCCCGCTGGTTAGTTCACTGTCGTCCGCGAAAGGGCGGAGCCTCCTCATCATCCTGATCCCCGTCGTCGGCTCTATTGCCCTGAATAGAACGCCACCAACCCCACCTGGCTCGTGAGCGATCACGTTCAGCATCCAGTACTTATGGACGTTGTAGACGAAGAGGCACCCGGGTTCGTCCCACATGAGAGAGTTGTACTTCTTCTTCCCCTGGAATGCCCTACTCGCAGGGTCACCCAACCCATAATAAGCCTCCGTCTCAGCCACAATCCCCCCGAGTCTATCCCCGTCAAGGACCCGGATTAGCATCTTGCCTAGGAGGTCCCGAGCGACTACCTCAGGGCTCCTACCGTAGAACGCTGCTGGGAGAACCCGCTTAGACAACTCCACCCCATGATCTCCACAAGGATATTTTAGTTGCTCCCTATAGACTGATACCCACATGTCAGATATCCGACCCGAGGCACTCAGGAGCTACCTCTCGAGGCTCTACGGCCAGAAGGTTGAGCTCATATCCCTCACAGGCTTGGGAGGTGAGGCCGACCCCGAGAAGGCGCTGAAGGAGTACGGGTACGGAACCCCCATGCACATCGAAGTCAACGTGAACTGTCCCCTCGAGGTCTGCGCGGCAAGGGACCTGAAGGGCATCTACAGGCAGGCTGCGCAAGGACAGGCTAAGTACGTACCAAGCGCTCAACAGGAACATGAGCCTCCTCCCTCCCTGAGGTGACCCTTGACTGCAAAGAGGAACCCGAGAAACTGGTGTCACAAATACTAGAGGAGCTGAAGGAACATGGATTCATCTGACTGGCTAGACATCCTCCGCGAGGCAGCGGAGAACATCTGCACCACCGTAACGGAAACACGGCTCAAGGGTGCAGATCTCGAGACCCGAGACTTTAAACACCTCCTCGACGAGATGGCCCAGCACGCCCTTATAGAGACCTTAAAAGCAAAGGGTATCTCCGCGAACCTCGTCAGCGAGGAGGGTAATATCCTCATCGGCGGCGGTGGCCCCGTTGTCATCGCTGACCCCGTCGACGGCACCACGAACCTGGCGAGGGGGTTCCACCCCGCCGTGACGTGCCTTTCCGTCTCGGAGAATGGCAGGCACTCGGGAACGTTGGCTGCGGTCGTCAAGAACATCTACACCGGTGAGACATATACTGCTGAGTCCGAGAAGGTTGCCACGTTGGATGGGCGCTCGATCCGCGTCGCCAAACCCAAGCAGGTAAGGTCCGCCCTCATCAGCATGGGCATAAGCAAGACCCCAAAGCTCGACCGCATAACCCCCCTCCTCAACACATGCAGGTATATACGCATGCTTGGCAGCTCGGCGACGGAGTTGAGCCTCATCGCCTCGGCGAACCTTGACGCTCACATAGACGTGCGCGGCACCCTACGCGCCACCGACGTGGCGGCTGCCTTAACCATCCTAAGCGGGGCCGGCGGAGTTTACGCTGTCGACGGAGCCGTTGGTGGGGACTTCCCCCTAACAAAAGAGACCGTTATGGAGCTAGTCGCCGCCTCCAACAGGCCCCTCCTCGACGAGCTGCTGTCCCTCACGAAGGGTCCCTAATGCTCTTCGGCAACTTGATCACTGCTACGTTCGTAGCTAGGCCCAATAGGTTCCTCGGTTTGGTCGACGTCGATGGGGAGACCATGGAGTGTTTCATTCCTAACCCGGGTCGAATGAGGGAGCTACTCTATAGAGGGGCGCGGGTATATCTACGTCGATGTGTCAGCGAGTCGCGTAAGACCTCCTACGACCTCTCCCTCGCCGACCACGACGGCGTGCTAGTCTCTATCGACTCTCGAGTTCCCAACTGCGTCATCGAGGAGTCGATCCGATCTGGACTTATTCCTGAGTTCGGTGGCTACGTAATCGACCGCCGCGAGCCCATCTTCAGGGACTCGCGATTCGACCTACACCTTATCAAAGGGTCACGATCCGCCCTCGTGGAGATCAAGTCCTGCACGCTCGTCATAGGTGGCGTTGCCCTCTTCCCCGACGCGCCGACTAAGCGTGGAGCCCGACATCTACGTACTTTATCGAAGGCACTGAGGGTAGGGAGGAGCGCCTTTGTCTTCCTCATACAACGTAACGACGCAGTCGCCCTAAGCCCTAACGAGGCCACTGATCCAGAATTCTCCAACGCACTCAGACAAGCACTACTTAAAGGCGTAGAGGTCTATGCATATGACTCCAAGGTGACCTTAGAGGGCATCAGTATTAACAGACGCGTGCCGGTAAAGGTTTAGCCGTAAATTCGAATTAACATAATTGAGTTAAAATTGGATCGGATAATAACAGATAATTGAAGCATGCTAGTTAAAAAACAGCATTTTTCGCCTTCGAGGGTATAGGAACCGTTTTTAAGCCTCCCACCATGCTATCACCCGTTAGAGGTCGCTCAATGGGTAAGAAGAA